>CACWVH010000254.1 GCA_902764235.1 uncultured Ruminococcus sp. | reverse complement strand
ATGTCGCTGTAGTGAAGGATCGGGGTTACCAGTTCGCATTTTTCGCTGTCCGGTCCGCTGATGCTGACATCCTTCTGGAATTTCCACTCTCTGCCGTCTGCGTCCCATGCTGACCAGGTGCTGTATCCGTTGCGGCCTGCTGTGTTCTGGTATCTTCTCGTTCCGAAGAACTCTGCGGCGGTCTTTGCAGCCTTTTCTCTGGTAATGCTGTTCATCTCAACCTCGACCCCGATGGTCTGCTTCTTCATTTCCTCTATCTGTCTTGCAACCTTAGTATTCATGGTGGTTTCCTCCGTTTTTTTGGTTTTGTTTTCCCTTTCGGTATGTGTATATTACCTCTACTTTGACACTATATCAAGCAATATTTGAGATGTATATCCACCAATCATAAGGGCTGTTTTTCGGAGAAAGTTGTGTATATTATGGCGGTTTAATGGAGCTTTTCCACCTTGTCAACTCCGTAAACTACATTCAGTCCGCAGCCGTTGTCCCACTTTACCAAAAGGCTGGCGGCATCATCAACACCCTGTACAGTCCCCTTGGTTTCAATGGGAGGGGCTTGGCAGTCATCCATTTTTCGGAGAATCACTCTTGTTCCGATGGGGTACTCCTGTTTCAGTTATCTCTCTGCCCGGATATCTCATTCCTGCTCACCGTCCCTTCCGGCTTTGAATGCTGACGAGCCGCTGAGATTGCGGAGCAGGATTTTTCTTTCCGCTTTGTACTCCGTACCGATGAACCCGAGCCGCAGAAGAAAACACCTGAAAGCGTATTTTTCGTTATCGACATTCTTTTCTTTCGCTGTCACACGCTTGGTTTCTTTTGTCATCTTGCAAAGGGCATTGACGAAATGCGTATAAGCCATCGCTTCATCAAAGCTGACCTCACCGAACCAGGGAAAACATATCGTTCCGCTTTCCTCATTGATCTCAAAGCCTAAGTCATCCACACCGAGAGCCTTTTTGATAAGGCTGCCCTTTGCCTCAAGGAGCTTTGTGAGGTTTCCGACTGCCACACTTTCCAACGGCAGCGTTATCGTGAGGTCAATGCTTTTGCACTGTTCCCCCTGTATGGGCTTGTGTTGGGCTGTTTCAGTTTCTGCGAATACTTCTTCGGCTTCGTTTTCGGCCGCCGTGTCGGGCGATTCTGGGGCGATGTCTGCGGCATTGTCCGTGGCTTCCGGTGCTGTTCCTTCAAAGCCCCTCTGTGCAAGCTGCTCCAGAAGATTTTCGATTTCCCCGCTGTCGGCTCTGTCGTCAAATTCCAAAGCCCCGTCCTTCGTTACCGTAAAGTAATCGATCTCGTAGGCGCAGGTTGGCATGAATTTATAAACTGCTTCTGCTCCGGTTATTTCGGAAATTGCCTTTACCAGTGCTTTTCTCTCTGCTCCTGTTCTGTTGAATTCTATTCGCATGGTGATTGCCTCCTTGTTTTTTTGATAAGTACACATATCACTCTTTTTCGCCTGAAAGTCAACAACAACGGCAGAGATAAAAGGAAATCTACATAGTACACAAATCAGGAGAAAATATGTACATCAAGCTGCACACCCTGCTTTTTGCAGTTGTCTATGACATACTTTGTACCTCTGGACTTTCCATCCCAGAAAGCAATTACAACATCTGCATATTCGATTATTTGCAGATTTCTTTTCAGCGGAGCACCTCTGCCGTACTTGTTGTATTCCGGCAAAAACTCTGTCAGCTTTAAATCATGCGACAAAGCATAATTTCTCGCACAGGTATCAATACCCTTTGCACCGCCGGACACTATCTCCGTTGTATTCTCCGGCAGATATTTTCCCAGATCATTTACAATCAGACCTCTTGAACCTATAACTGCTACTTTCATAAAAAGAACCCTCCAATTTTATAGATATACGGTATATTCACTTTTAACATTTTAACATATAAAGCGGCTAAAATGAACACATAATATATCCAAACAAGAGGTGTTCTTTTATGGCAGTAAAGAGTGTATCAATCAGAATCGAACAGGAAATGCTTGATAAGATCGGCTATATTGCTGATTATCAGGGGATAAGAAACGAAATTGAAGATTTTGAAAAGGAGCATGGTGCAATTACCGGGGACATTGATCCTGCTGAAAATGTCAAACCGACAAGAAAGAATTGATTATTCGCTTTCAGCCGCATAATAAGCTATTCCGGCAAGCACGAAAAACACGACCGGAATTGATATACCGTTACCCCACAGCTTGTATTCTGCAGAGTCGCTGTGGGGATTTTTCAGCCACTTTCGTATCTGATTATCCGTTTTCGGCTTTGTTTTCTTTCCCGTTGCTTCATCGTACTCTCTGAAAATCTCCCGCCATTTTGCTATCTCTTCATCGGTAGGGTCATCCGATGCAAGATCACTGCACCACCAGTCAGGAAAGCCCTGTAATCTCGCACATTCGGTCGGTGTCAGCCTGCGGACAATGTATTCCATTTCATCATCGGTATCGTTAATGGTCGGAGGGTCTTTATAGTCGCTCGCCACAAGGGTATCCGCAAGCTCCTCTGATGCTCTGGTATGATAGGAATTTTTACTTGTGCAGTATGTCGGGTGAGCAACAGCCCCCGGTCCTTTGGCTACCATTGTCGGTTCGACCTCTTCCTGAATGGAAATAGCATACTGTGCATTTTGTCCCATGTTATAAGTTGCACGGTCAATACCGTAAGCAACCCCGTGTTGTTCGGTAGTGTTTAGCGTATAGCCTACACCTTCTTCGGAATAGCCGTTGCCATGATGGGATGGTCTTGTGCCATTGCCCTCGATAGCAACAACGGCAATGCCGCCCTGATTTTTATTAGGCGATTGGTCGCTGGTATCAATGGTTCTGCTCGTTTCAGCTTTGTAAAATCCGCTGTTTGGATTGTCGCTTTTCATAGCGTTGCTGTCTTTTGAGCAGATACCGTATGCTTCTACTACTGCTATCCCGCCCTGATTGGCATCGGGAGGAATACCGCCCGTATCGACTGTTCGTGCAGTATTGGTTTCATATACATTCTGCCTTGCGTTTTTCGTACCTTCGGAAGTAAAGCGGACATCGTATGTTTTCTCTACCACGAAGGGCTGATTGTTGCCGCCCATACCGTATGTAGCACTCACGGTTGGTGCTATATCATCAAGCACTTTATATCTTGTATCTTGACTGTGGTTATCTATCACTGCGGCAGGAACCACCCCTGCACGGAGCGTTGGAGATTTTTCTTTTTCATAACCGATGGAACGGCTCTTGGCTGAATGCTCCGTACAAAAGCCTGCCGATTCCATAACCACAGGGGGATGATGCGATTCGGCACGGAGGGTACAGGTCTTTTCCTCCGTAACATCCATTC
>CACWVH010000253.1 GCA_902764235.1 uncultured Ruminococcus sp. | reverse complement strand
GCTTGAATAATTGCTACCGTAGCGCTGGCACCTACACCAATCAAGAAATCTTTCAAACCGACAAGAGCTGATTTAATAATACTCGGCTTCTTTTGAGCATTGATCTTCTCTTTTATTTCGGTCAGCATTTCAATGGCTGTTTCTTTATCCTCAGCAGAAATATCTTCTTTTTCAATAGCGGATTCGATTTCTGATACAGCGTTTTCGGCTTTCTCGTAAGTGAATTCTACTGTATTATCGTTTCCGGTAGCTATTACTGAACCCTCAACCGGTGCATTAATTACACTGATATTTCCATAATAGTTATTTATTGTTTGCGGAATCGTTTTTGCTGTTGCTTTTTCTGTTGGACTAAATTTCATGTTTTCACCAAGTATTCCTTCGGATTCGAGCTTTATTGTCCACTCTAACAAAGCGTTTTTAACTTTTTCAACAATATCAATTATTGCAGTAGGTGACAAGTGTACGGCATATTTTAATGGAGAAGGTGAGGCAAAAAGTGAATTAATGAACACTAAATTTTCTCCGGTAAACTCAACTCCTATCTCCTTTTTTTGTGAGTATAATGATATAATTTCAGATACAGAGTTCCTCACAGGAATTCTGCAAATTTTTTCTTCTAACTCTTCTTTAAACATCATAGTTGGTATCCAACCACGAGATGGGTTAAATGCTTTGAGCAATCCTCTAATTTTTCGATAGTCGGGAACCGTGTCTTCATTTTGATATCCATTCAACTCACAAATAATCCATTTGTCAAAGTCAGTCAAACCAAGTTTTGCTGCGATTAAGTGTGCCTTCCGTAACACACTGACGATATCACAATCCGCCTTGGTAACTTCATTTTGCAAATCTAAAACGATACTACTCATTACCATCCTCCTTTTTCACTTTCACCTGTCCGTTCATCAGCATGGGAAGCAGAAAATCACGGAGAGAGGCGAGTTCTTGATTTTCGTTTATGCTGTTCTGCATGTTCTTTATGATAGGTGCTGTCGACTTATTGAATGAAGCAATCAAATCGGATTTTGGCATTGGTATTTTTATCATATTTAATGTTTCTTGGCTAACGTTTTGGAGAATTGAACCTCCGGTTTTTGTAGCGTTTGTTCCCTCAAACATCTTTAGATAATAACAGATATAATTTCTAAGTGCTTTATCATAAAGAGAACAGCGGATAATAAATCCACAATATATTGTATTGTCGTTAACTTTTTCTAACAGGCGAATAGCTCCTGGAGTTCCGCTTCTTGCAATAAGAATATCGTTGTCATGAATTAAGTATTTATCACCTAATGAAGATTTGAGCGTAATTCTATCGAAATCTTCTTCGTTAAGTAATAAAGATGATGCAGTAATGTTTCTGACATTAACTATCTTGTATTCCTTGTTTCCTGGTTCATTCTTAAGATAAAGAATTCACTTCCCACCCATCGGGGATTTCTCGCTTCAATTCCTCGTTCCAGACCATCTTGCCACCGGAGGATTTGTACGGCTTGCCGTTTTCATCGGGGAAGTCAAACTGAACAAACCAGTAATCATACAGCAGTTTTGCCATGGATTCAAGGTCAGAACATATATCGTTATTGTTGGAAATTTTATTATCTATATTATCTAAAAAAGAGGCAATGCTATCCTGTTCTCTTTTGTCGGGTAATACAATTGGTACTTTTGATAATATCTCAGAGTTAATGTTTGGCATGCTTGAACCAACTGCATGTAAAGAAATCCATTTTTTTGTTTCGGGCTTATTAAGATAAAAAGACAAGAAAAGGGGATTAACATTTTTATCCATTATTCTAACTCTAAGACAACCTGTTCCACAAATTGCATCTTTATCATTATCAGTGATAAAGGCATGTTTTTCTATATCGCCTCTACGAGCGTAAACTATATCGTTTGTATCAACAAGATATCGAGATAATTCATTTGCTTTTTCTTGAGTAATATATGCTATCTTTTCATAACTAAGATTCCTATTGCCGATGTCTTGCGGCATAATAACTGGAATCCCAAACGACACATATTCATACTGATGTAAAGAACTACCAAATGGACCTGTGATTATATCAGCAACTTGTCCCAAAGTCGTTTTAATCATGTATTATATCTCCCAGTTTTTTAGTAATCTCTTCTTCTAATTCATGCGATTTTTTGAATCGTTCGCTTAGTGAACATTTGTATTCACCCATCTTCACCTCAAATTCCTCAGCGGTAATATCTACATATTCAATCTTAACTTCAAAGTACTGTCCTGCCGAGAAGGAATAACCCTTGTTCTTTATGTCGTCGTAGGAGACCTTAACGCTGAAATCGTCGATGACATCCTGATTGATGAAGGTATCTTCGATCCTCTTGACCTCTGCATCGGAAAGCACGGTTCGCTGATTCTTGCCGTCCTTGACCTTTTTGCCGAGCTTGGAAGCGTCGATCAGCATGATGTCGCCGCTCTGATTGCCCTTGTCGATAAAGAGAACAGAAACATTCGTGCCGGTATTGGCAAAGATGTTTGACGGCATGGAGATCACGCCTTTGAGCCATTTTTTATCAATGATTTTGGTTCTGATCTCCTTTTCTATCCCCGATTTTGCGGTCAGAAATCCGGTCGGACAGACAACCGCCGCTTTGCCGTTATCTTTGAGACTCCAGAGAATATGCTGCATAAAGCAGAGATAGACCGCCATGGATTCCTTCTTCTTGTTCGGTATCTTCGGCACTCCAGCAAAAAAGCGCTTGATACCGTCCCGTTCTTCGGAGTTTTCCCACTTGTTTTCTATCAGGTTTCTTGTAGAGGAAAAGTCCATTTTGAACGGAGGATTGGAAGTGATATAATCAAACCGCTTCACG
>CACWVH010000252.1 GCA_902764235.1 uncultured Ruminococcus sp. | reverse complement strand
CTGTAATGTAAGGATATCAAGCTGAACCTGATGTTCCATAGCTTTGTCACAGATAAACTGAGTGAGAAGCTCAAGGTTTTCCTTGCTGTCTGCCGATATTGCCACAAATACACCAATTTTGAAAAGCTCACAGTTGCTGTCCGATAAACGGTTTTGCAGATCCTCAAGCTCTGCAAGTGACTCCTTATATGTAAACGGTATGAAGTCAGTACCCTCTTTGTAGTTCTTTTCCTTACGTTTCTGTATTCGCCCCTGAAGGTCAAAAATCCTCTTTTTTACAAGAGCGGCGGATTCGCCCTTGTCCATGCGGACAATATGCTTTGACACAGTTATCTTTTCGCTGTTGTCAAGCAGACTGGAAATAAAGGTATCGTTGAGTGTGCAGTCATATCTTTTGACAAACATAACACGGGTAAAGGACTTTCCTATCTGAATTTCTTTCGGCTTGAAGCTGAACATTGACGGTGCAATATAATCCTTTATTCTTCGTCCACGACTCAGAAAGTTCTTAGGCAGAAGAAAATCCACATGATCAAACTGATGATAGAATTTATGAAGAATAGAAAAAACTTCCATCGGCTGTAACTGCTTTGTATCGCTTTTCATTGCCTGAAAATAAGTCTGTATATCACGATAGTATCTTAGCAGAAGCGTAGCATCTTCAAATTTGGATTTAGGCGAAAAGCTCATAGCTATAAGACGTATTTTCTTTGAAGCACCCTGATTTGCCTTTGCAACATAGCTGTCCATTATATGACAGTAATCTCTGTACAGCTCTCTGCCGAAACGGTTTTTAGCTTCATCGGGTACAATAGCTTTTCTGAGAACTTCTACATCAATTTCGGTATTCATGATAAATTCCTGATACTGAACATGAGTAGGCAGAGAATTAAGCAGTTTGATATATTTTTGATAGACATCGTCCTGTTCACTGTCACGGATAAGAATATAGTCGATATCCTCAAATGCAAAAATAATGGTATATTTGTTCTCGTCAACAAGAAACAGACCGTTGTCATAGGCTTCTATGAAAGGAATAGTGTCCTGTGCTGTCTTTGGCAGTTCGGTTGTTTTCTTGTATGGTGACTTTTTCTTTTTAGAAAACAGAAAACTCATCTTTGTCGTACACTCCTTTGGTATTGGAATAAGGACGCTTGTCTGCACCTTTGAGCAGTTTTATCAGGAAAACAAACAGGTTCATTTCATTAATTCGTATAACACCGATACCGGCAATTATTGAAACCTCACCGAAGATTATCCACATCAGAACGTCCGTTATTATGTAGTCATTGAGCAAAAAGAATGTTGCAAGACCGACAGCAGCAGCCGCTCCAAGCCATATAAGCTGTCTGATATTCAGATTAAAGATAACGCCGACCTTATTCATAATGTTTTTCGTAACTTTTACTCTTATCATTACTAGTAATAATGTATGGTAGTATCAATCGGCACACTGACAGGAGCGAAGCTTGTTTCCTTACCTAAAATATATATATCTTTCAGATCATAACAGCAGTCAAAAGCTGTTGAAACACTTCTGCAATTTTCGGGAACAGTAAATCTTGTTATGCCTGTATCAAAAAACGCATCTTTGCATATAGTGCTGAGTTTTGAATTATCGGCAAATTTGACATCTTTCAGCATTTCACAGCCATAAAAACATGACTCGTTTATAGTTACGACATTATTTATATGTTCAACAATTGCAAGCTGTTTTTCATCTGAAAGAAAAGAAAGCTCCACGGCGGCTTCAATGGTCAGTATCTTATCTTCAACCCATTTCTGCAATTCAGGAATGAGATAATTAAGCCGAAGATAACGATAAATCTGCTTTCGGTTAATGCCGTTCTGCTCTGATATTGCATTGACAACAGATTTCTTTCCGAGTTTTTTCATAAGCTCTATCTGTTCCGTATAAGCACGGGCATAGACGATAGGGGAGTATTCATTGTTTCTGTCTGTATTTGTAGCAATCAAGATATATCTTGCAGTCGTATCATCTGTTTCCTTGATATGACATGGTATTTCTGCTTTTCCGAGCTTCTGACAAGCTCTGAAACGATGTCTGCCTGACAA
>CACWVH010000251.1 GCA_902764235.1 uncultured Ruminococcus sp. | reverse complement strand
TTCATTTTCCTTGAGGACGGCGACTGGAGCAGTGCGGACGAATACTGCGAAAAGGTGCTCGACCTCGACCCCGAAAACGGCGAGGCTTATCTCGGCAAGCTGATGGCGGAGCTGAAGGTAAGTAAACGTGATAATCTGAAAAACTGCGCTCAGCCGTTTGATGGCAGCGGGAATTATAAGAAGATAATGCGCTACGGCGACAGCACCCTTACAGCAGAAATGCAGGGCTGCACGGACTTTATCAAAAAGAGGAACCTTCTTGCGTATCAGGAATCGATCTATCAGAAGGCGGCGGAAGCTTATAATAAGAGCAGCTCAACAAAGAGTGAAATAACAGAGGCAAAAAAGCTTTTTGAGTCGATATCCGACTACAAGGACGCGGGAGAGTATATCAGAAAATGCGATGAAAAGCTTGCTTATCTGGAAAACCGGAAAAAGCAGAATACCTATGACTTGGCAGGCGAAAAGCTTACGGAGGCAAAGGCCGCACATTCCGCCGCAGCCTCACCCGAGGAGTATCAGAAAGCCATTGATCTCTTTGACGCCGCAGAGTTGTCTTATCAGGATATCAAGGATTTTCTGGATTCCGACGCGCGTATACAGGAATGTGAAAGCCTCATATCCGAATGTAAGGAAAAAAAGCGCGGGCTTGAACTCGCCGCGCAGCAGGCAGCAGAAGCAGCCGCAAGAAAAAAGAAAATAGTTGCTGCTGTTGTTTCTGCAACAGTTTTAATAGCCACTGCCGCCGCCTGCCTTATTATATTTGTTGTTATTCCTGAAACGAATTATAATAACGCCGTTTCTTTGATGAACGAAGGAAAGTATGATGAGGCGATCACTGCATTTGAAGCAATGAATGGTTATAAGGACAGTGTAGAGCAGATGGAAAACTGCATGACTGCAATTAAGGATAAAAACTATGATAATGCTGTTTCTTTGATGAACGAGGGTAAGTATGATGAGGCAATCAATGCATTTGAATCAATGAATGGTTACAAAGACAGCACGGTGCAGATAGAAAAATGTCAGACTGCGATTAAGGATAAAAACTATGATAATGCTGTTTCTTTGATGAACGAGGGTAAGTATGATGAGGCGGCTGAGATTCTATATGAGATAAAAGACTACAAAGATTCGTCTGACAAATTAGCTGAAATTATCGCTGAGCTTGCTTCAATAGGCGCAAAAAACTCCGCTTCTATTTCGGCAGGGGGCGATCACACAGTGGGGCTGAAAAAGGACGGAACTGTTGTGGCTGTCGGTTATAACAAATATGGTCAATGCTATGTGTCCGGCTGGAGGGATATCATAGCTGTTTCGGCAGGGGGCGATCACACAGTGGGGCTGAAAAAGGACGGAACAGTCGTGGCGGCTGGTGATAACTATTACGGTCAATGTAATGTGTCCGGTTGGAGTGATATCATAGCTGTTTCGGTAGGATGGCATCACACAGTGGGACTGAAAAGGGACGGAACTGTTGTGGCTGTCGGTTATAACAAATATGGTCAATGCGATGTGTCCGGCTGGAGGGATATCATAGCTGTTTCGGCAAGATGGGATCACACAGTGGGGCTGAAAAAGGACGGAACTGTGGTGGCTGTCGGTGATAACTATTACGGTCAATGTAATGTGTCCGGTTGGAGTGATATCATAGCTGTTTCGGCAGGAAATGCTCACACAGTGGGACTGAAAAGGGACGGAACTGTGGTGGCGGTCGGTTATAACAAATATGGTCAATGCGATGTGTCCGGCTGGAGTGATATCATAGCTGTTTCGGCAAGGGGCTATCACACAGTGGGACTGAAAAGGGACGGAACTGTCGTGGCGGTCGGTAGTAACTTTTACGGTCGATGCGATGTGTCCGGCTGGAGTGATATCATAATTGGTTATAACAGTGACGGTCGATGCAAAGTGTCCGGCTGGAAGCTGAAAACGGTGGAGAAATGAATTACAAGATCGGCGGCTGAATTTCAGCCGCCGAATAATAAGGAGAAAAATGAAATGAGTAATGTAAATGAAAAATGGCAAGAAAACTGGAATCAATTCGGAAAGCTAAAATGTCTTGATGATTTACGCTTGTATTTTGGTGTAGATCGTGAATTTAGGCATGAAAATTATTTTCATTATACATCATCCACCATTATTGAAAGCATTATTGAGAATAAACAAATATGGGTATCAAGTGTAAAAAGTTTTAATGACACAAATGATAGTGAACAGTTTGGGACAAAAGAGGAGCAGTCATATTATTTTTCGTTGTGTTTTAGTACAGGAATAAATGAGAATCTTCCACTTTGGTATATGTATTCCGGAATGAATGGTCAAGGGGGGAGAATCAAAATAACAAAAGGTTATATAAAAACACTTTTCAATAATAACAATAGTTTAAAATGTACATTGTGGGAGAAAGAAAAAAAGCCAAACGGAAAAATCGGACTTAAAAAAGGCTCTGGTAAGTCCTTAAGAAAAGATGAGGATTATTCCATAGAATTCAAAGACATTCTTTATTATCGTATGGACGACTCAAAAAACATGGTTGATATAAAATATAATACTATGACGAACTATAATATCACAAAATACGATTTTGAAAAATATATTTCAGAGAATAAAGGCTTTTTCAAATCATTAGTTTGGTATTATGAGAAAGAAACAAGACTTATTATTAAGCTGATTGATAATGCTAAAAATTTGATCGACAAAAATAAAGAATATGTAATAACAATAGATCTTGATGGAATCACTCCACAGAATTTTTCTGTAATGCTCGCACCAGAAATAACGGACGAAGAGTTTAGAAATGTAAGCAATTTTATGTTGGAGAAAGCTCCAAAAATAGAACTGAAAAAAAGCAAGTATCATGGAACGGTAAAAATGAATTTTTGCAGTAAATGTAATAATTCAAAGAATCATCCCCCTCACAACGAGGGGGATGATCAGAAATCAAGGTCGGAATGAGTGCCGGTGCGGATGAGGACGAGAACCAATTCATCGTTCTGGATCTCATAGACCAGAAGCCAGTC
>CACWVH010000250.1 GCA_902764235.1 uncultured Ruminococcus sp. | reverse complement strand
GGAGAGAAGATTTCAAAAGAGGAGAACCTTAAGGGGAGGGGCGTCAGCCCATCACCTTATGGGTCTTCTCTTTTGCCGCGTCCGCATCCTGCGGACGCCCCTAAAGGAATCAGCCTACAGCACGGAGGTTTCGGGCAGTATAAGAACTCTGCCACAATATATTCTCCATCATAATACTTCTTTTACCTCAAAAACAGCTCCGGCAATTCAAATAGACGGAGCTGTTTTTCTTAGCAGTATTATTTTGTTATTCTGTTCCCCTCTATTTCGATTGAAGCTATCTCTTCAGGGTTGACTGTCACCCAGTCATTGCCCGAAAGATGCATCAGCTGGATTACATAGGTGTTTTCATCTGTAACATTATCGTTTGAAAAAAATTCTTTGTAGCAAGACAGCTTTTGTCCGTTTTTAAGGGTTACTGAGTTTTTGCTGTCATCACTCATAAAGTCCTGTAGCCAGATATTTCCGTCTGAATTCTCATAATCAGAAAGACTGCCTTCTGTTATTTTAAGCCTGATACCTGTTGTTATAGCACCTGCATTGATCTCAACTGCCTGATATTTCAGTCCGTCCTTTTCAAAGACCTTTTCTGACGGCTCAAGTAACAGCTGATTTGATTTGTAATTAAGATCCCATGAGCCTTTGAGATTGATACTGAGTCTTTCAGCTTCTGTTATCATCCATTTCAGCATGATCTTATTATCTTTCAGATCGATCTTATGCGTAATTATCTGTCCCTTGCCAAGAGTCTTTGCTGCCTCTTCTATCTTTTTATTCGCAGTCTCCATCCTCCTGTTCTCCTCTTCCTCGCTATCAGCTGCCTCAAATTCATATACAGTCGAAATATCCTTCATGAGATAAAGATTTTCAATTCCGAGGTGCATTTTCTGACCCTTCAGGTCATAGCAGTCACGGAAATAATTATTAATGATCTTTATGGTATCAGGAGAGGTCAGCCGGAATTCGTTAAAGCTGCTTGTACTGTACCCGGAACCCTTTATAGTATTGTCAAGCTGCTGTACAGGACTGAGATCAACATCCATCCATACCATGTCATCCGGCATATTTTCCGGCTCTTTTTCATCCTTGACCGGCGCCCAGTTTTCAAGCTCTGACATTACATAATAATCATCGATATCATTTCCCTCAATAAATGCGCTTCCGTCTGCCCGTCTGATACTTACCGCATTGAAAACATTATTATCATCGCCGGTTATTCCTAATAGCTCAGCCTTATACTGCGTATCGGTCTGTATGCTTACATTTCCGCCGCTGTAAATTCCGTTGACTCTCTCACCTGCGAATCTCTCTCCGAAAACACTGTTGAAGCTTCCTGCCGCACCGGCGGATACTGTTCCGATCACAAGAGTTGCTGCGACCGCTGCTGCAAGCACTGCAAAGATTTTTCTTTTCCTGTGTATTTTCGTGACCTTGCCCTTGTTCATTTTTTCTTTCAGAAGCCTTGCTACATTATCCTCATTTATGCCTGTATCCTTCTGCACCTGCATTGTATCAAGCTGCTGCGGATCCTTTTCAAGATAATCAAATACATTTTTCCTGCTCATACTCCATAACCCCTTTCTTTAAGAAAGCTTACAAGCTTTTTTCTTGCCCGTCTTATTTTTGACCTGAATCCGTGAAACTCACCCAAAGGGAAGGGGGAGACTTCAGGGGACGGCGGCAGGCGTGCTGCGCACGCCTGCCGCCTGGCTGAAATGAAAACCCGGAAGGTTTAAAAAAAGATTAAATTCAATTTCACGGATTCAGGTTTGATTTTACGTTTTCAGTTTCAAGCCCCTTGAGCTTTGCGATCATCGGTGCTGTCTGATAGTAATAATAATATCTGAGGATTATTTCCCTGTCGTCCTCTGAAAATTCCATCAGCGCCTGCTCCAGATCATATCTCAGTGCCTGAGCGTCCTCCAAATCTCTGCCTCTGTATTCGTCTGTCATTATAGCCTCGTCAATTTCAACTGCGTCATTTTTTCCTGCCGCGCGGAGCTTATCGAGTGTTTTCGTTTTTGCTATTGCGGCTATGTAGCCTCCGAGACTTTCCGCCCTGACCTTTCCGGAATTAAGCCACAGACTGTAAAACGTATCTGCTGCCGCCTCCTCCATATCCGCCGCACTGAGACCACCCCTGCTCATATTGTAAATGATGACCGAGACATAAGCGTTATATTTATGCATGATCTCCTCAAGTGCAGCTTCGTCATGCTTTTTCAGTCTTTGTACAAGCTGTTCGTCATTCATATGCTTTTCACTCCTTCATATCAGCTGATCCTGTAAGCTCAGTTTTTGTCTTTTCACCTATATAAACGTATGCAAAGATATAAAAAGGGTCACTTATTATTAAATTTATCCTGAATCCGTGAAATTGAATTAAATCGTTTTTTAAACCTTCCGGGTTTTCATTTTAGCTAGGCGGCAGGCGTGCTGCGCACGCCTGCCGCCGTCCCCTGAATTCATGGGTGAACAGCTTAAAAACCTGAAATGCATAAAACAACGCATTATCTCAGGTTTTTTCAGAACAATCAATAATGAGTTTCACGGATTCAGGTTTATTCTATTTATCAGAATGTTTAATCCATTTCCTGCGCTGCTCCGGTCATTTGGTTAATATATACCAAATATTTATAAATGATACTGATTATTTGACTTTAGCTCTTTAAAGTGTTATATTTTACTTGTGTCCGGTACACAGCTGATTCTATGATATCCTGCCTTCCGGGAATCATCATTCCGGAAAAGCAGATTTCAGTAATTCATTGAAAGCGGCAGCTGTACGGGGCATAAGAAAACGAAAAGGCAGACATTTGTCTGTCTGCACATTTTATAATGGGGGTATATATTTATGAAGGCACTTACTAAAATTCTTGTAATTTCCATGGCGGCAGCTATTTCACTTTGCTGTGTTGCAGGCTGCAGCAACAATTCAGGCTCAGAAACAAAAACAGAAAGCTCAGCTGCAAGCACAACCGGAGATACTGACGATACTGATACTGATACTGATTCCGATTCTGACGCTGCTTCAACAGATGAGGGCAATACCGAGGAAAGCTCCGCAGCAAACGCTTCTGTAGATCTTGCTGCTGCTGATTACAGCAATCCGGCGGTAACCATCGAATTCGGACAGTTTGAGGAGATCAAAAAGCTCACAGAGGAGATGCAGACCGGCAAATATGACGGTCAGGTAATCAAGGTAACAGGCATCAGTCAGAAGAGAATGAACAGCTGCACCATTATGGAGAGGGACGAATCCACCGGCACAGGCTACGGCATGACATATTATATTGACGGTCAGCCCGAGCTCAGCGAATATCCGGCAGAGGACGCAAAGGTTGAGCTTTTAGGCGTTGTAACTGTAGGCGAGTACGAGGTACGTGCGCTTACCGTTCTTCCCGAGAATGTAAAGGTTCTTGAGGAAGTAACAACAGAATAAGCTTTGATATGCAAAAAGCATCCGCACCATCAGGTTCGCCCTGTGGTGCGGTTTTTTTTGCTTTATTCAACTGTTATCTTACAGCTTGATTCTTTTCCGTTGTAGGTGCGGACTGTTACATACGCTGTACCTTTTTTCAGAGCCTTGAACGTACCTGTCCAGCTTGTCTTTGTCATTTTGACAACAGAGCTGTTGCTGGTGCGGAAGGTTCTTGCCGCACAGCCTGCGTTTGACGGAACAGAACAGCTCAATGTTTGCTTATTGTAACGCTTTTTGGTGCTGCCTTCACCGTTACCTTACAGGTGCTTTCCTTGCCGTTGTAGGTTCTGACTGTTACATAAGCTACCCCGGGCTTTACTCCTACAAAATCGCCCTGCCAGTCAGTGCGTGTCATTTTGACGATACTGCTGTTGCTTGTCCGGTAGGTGCGCTTTGCGGCAGCCGAGCCGTCCGGTACAGCTGAGCCGACTGTGAACTTCTCGCCCACACCGATCGTAACAACACCCTTTGAGATCGTCACTTTGTTCGGTGCGTTCTTCACGGTTATTTTGCAGGACTTTTCCTTGCCGTTTACGGTTCTGGCTGTTATCCATGCCGTGCCGTTTCCGACAGCCTTTACATTTCCGTTTTTATCAACGGTCAGTATCTTTGAATTTGATGTACGCCAGGTCACGCTCTTGTTTGTTGCATTTGAAGGAGCAACTGTCGCTGTCAGCTTTGTTGTTTCGCCCTTTCCAAGAGACATTGTCGTTTTGTTGAGGGAGACGGAGGTAGGTCCTACATCAGCAA
>CACWVH010000249.1 GCA_902764235.1 uncultured Ruminococcus sp. | reverse complement strand
CTTATGGGTGAACAACTTAAAAACCTGAAATGCATAAAACAACGCATTATCTCTGGGTTTTTCAGAACAATCAATAATGAGTTTCACGGATTCAGGTCAAATAATAAAGAATAGTGAAAAAATAATAATATTTATCTACAGCTGCTTCACTGTTCAACGAAAAATAAATAGCGGAACGTAAATTTTAGAATCACCTTAACG
Source organism: uncultured Ruminococcus sp. (assembly GCA_902764235.1). Taxonomy (GTDB): domain Bacteria; phylum Bacillota; class Clostridia; order Oscillospirales; family Acutalibacteraceae; genus UBA1213. The sequence goes on along the minus strand of CACWVH010000249.1, from coordinate 2,145 downwards.
AAGCCGCACACGCACACACGAAACCTACCGCCGAAAGTAAGCGAGCACGCCGCAGGCAGCGCAGCGTAGGAAAGTGAGTGCAGTAAGCGAGCACGCACACCGCAGGCGGTGGGCAGCGCAGCGGGGGCGGGGTGGGGTTAAGGAGAGAAGATTTCAAAAGAGGAGAACCTTAAGGGGAGGGGCGTAAGCTCCTCCTCTTATGGGTCTTCTCTTTTGCCGCGTCCGCATCGTGCGGACGCCTGCATCGACGCCAGAGGTACGTAAGAATCAGAAACAGCGTAACAAAGCTGCTCACGCTTACACAAAACCTGCCGCATCACGCTGGAAGTTGGTGTAAAATTTTTCTGGGAGTTTTGAAGGAGCTATAATCAACTGCCGCGGGAATAAAAGCGGAAGTCCTGAACCCAGAGCGCAGCGTAAGCGGAGCGATAGCGCGTCGCGACTCCGGCGGCACGCCGGCGCTGGAAAAAAGGGGTTGCAATCCGGGAATAGATGTGTTATAATATCAAGGTACTGAAAAATAACTGATTGATTTTCGATCATACGGAGAGTTGTCCGAGATGGCCGAAGGAGCACGATTGGAAATCGTGTAAACGCTAACCCCGTTTCGAGGGTTCGAATCCCTCACTCTCCGCCAGAAACGCCCCCTTCACATTGTGTCGGGGGCGTAACTAATAAATAGTACCTGAATACGTGAAGCGGATGGAGGGTTTTTCAAAAACCTTCCGGGCTCTGAACTGTTCAGGCGGCGGTCGTGTCCGGTATGACCGCCGCCGTGCGGAACATTCTCCCTTTCCCGGGGGATAGGCAGGAAAAGCTGTACCTCACAGACGGGCTTCATTATTGCTGCAATTTTATCAGTAATAATAATTAAACTTCACGGATCCGGGCAGTAATGAAATGTTGGTGTGTTTGCAGCTATCTTCGGTCACTTAGCTGTATTTTTATATAAAAATTCCGGCGCACATGCGTCTGGGAAAAGGAGGACTAATATGACAATTCTGGTTACAGGCGGCGCAGGCTATATCGGAAGTCATACCTGTGTCGAGCTTCTTGAGGCAGGCTATGATGTTATCGTTGCGGATAACTATTACAACAGCGTTCCGGAGGTTCTTGACAGGGTTGAGAAAATCACCGGTAAAAAGCTGAAAAGATATGAATGTGATATCCGTGACAGGGAAGGTCTTGAAAGGATCTTTTCTGAAAATAAGGTCGATGCGGTGATACATTTTGCAGGACTTAAGGCTGTGGGAGAATCCGCAAGGCTTCCGCTGCTTTACTATGAGAATAATATTTCAGGAAGCGTTACCCTTTTTGAGGTAATGGAAAAAGCAGGCTGTAAAAAAATAGTATTCAGCTCCTCTGCGACTGTATACGGCAATAATCCCATTCCGTACAGAGAGGATATGGTAACAGGGGATGTCAGCAGTCCCTACGGCAGAACAAAGCATTTTATAGAAAAAATACTCGGAGATGTCTATAATTCAGACAACAGCTGGAGTATTTCACTTCTGCGCTATTTCAATCCTATCGGCGCACACGAAAGCGGTCTTATCGGTGAGGATCCCAACGGTATACCGAACAATCTTATGCCATATATATCAAGAGTTGCTATCGGAAAGCTTGAAAAGCTTACTGTATTCGGCGGAGATTACGATACCAAGGACGGCACCTGTATACGTGATTATATCCATGTTGTGGATCTTGCAAAGGCACATCTGTGCGCTGTTGCAAAAATACTCGGCACAACAGGCATAGAGGCTTATAATATCGGAAACGGCAAGGGCTACAGCGTTCTTGATATTATCCATGCGTTTGAAAAGGCAAGCGGCAGCAAGCTTAACTATGTTATAGGCGGCAGACGTGAGGGTGATCTTCCTGCATTCTATGCGGATGCATCAAAGGCAAACAAGGAGCTGGGCTGGACTGCACAGTATGATATTGATAAAATGTGCGAGGACACTTGGAATTTCCAGAAAAAGAATCCGGACGGGATAAAATAAGAATAACATATAAAGCAGCTGCAGGGAAAACCTGCCGCTGCTCTTTTTTAGTTTGCCCGAAATGGGCAGTAACTTGGCGGTGAAAGTCCGCTACACGCTTGGCAGTAGGAAGTGTTAGCAGAGGGCAAGGGTGTCCATCGTG
>CACWVH010000248.1 GCA_902764235.1 uncultured Ruminococcus sp. | reverse complement strand
CCTGATGGCAAGCCACGAGCGTCTTATCGCAACAGCCCTGAAAATAAACGAAGGCAGAATGAGCCGCTACTGCAGAACGGTCAATCCGAATTTCCTCGCAAAGCTCAACAGCAAAAAGCCGAAAACGATGAGCCAGCTTGCAGACATCTGGTACGAAGGCAACGGTGCAGACTACGGCAGAAGCCACCACTACAACGAAAGCCGCTACCACATGCTCAACCTCCACGCAACCTTTACAAAAGGCACGGTAGAATTTCGCCTTTTCCAATTCGATGCACCAAGCGGCGGCAAGCAGAACGGACTCCACGCTGGACAACTCAAGAGCTACATTCAGCTTTGCCTTGCACTCAGCGAGATGGCAAAGGAAGTAAGAACAGCAAGCCCGAAAGAGCAGCAGAAAGAAAATCCGAAATACGCAATGAGGACTTGGCTCCTCCGCCTGGGATTCATCGGAGAGGAATTCGCCACAGCAAGGGACATCCTCACAAGAAACCTTGACGGCGACACAGCCTTCAGACATGGCAGAGCTTAAGGAACAGCCTCCTGCCCCCTGACCGCTTCGGCGGTCTTTAGGTGGTAGAAGGGTATTCCTTCAAGAAAGGATGAACTACCATGAGTAAAGAAAAACGCTACTACATTGCCTACGGAAGTAATCTGAATGTGGAGCAGATGATGAGAAGATGCCCCGGAGCAAAGCCCATCGGAACAGCGATGCTGGAACACAATATCCTTTATTTCAGAGGCAGCGGTTCAGGCTACTACCTAACCATCGAGCCGAAGATCGGCAGCAAAGTTCCGGTTGCGGTCTGGGAGATAACTCCGGAGGATGAAGAAGCACTCGACCGCTACGAGGGTTATCCGAGATTTTATTACAAGTATGATTACACCCTCAAGGTCAGGCTGCTTGAGGAGGAGACAACAAAGGAACTGCGCTGCTTTGCCTACATAATGACAGAAGGACGCAGAGTCGGACTGCCGACCAACTACTACCTTACCACCTGCATGAAGGGTTATAAGGATTTCGGTTTTGACACGAGGATACTTACCAGAACGGTAGAAAGGATGAAGAAAATATTATGGAAACAGCTGAGATTAAAATAAGGACTTGCCCGATCTGCGGTCAGGAGTACACTGACCGCCCTGCAATTTCGAGAATGGACTGTGAAACCCCCATCTGCCCGGACTGCGGCACCCGTCAGGCATTGACCTCTATCGGTATTGATGCGGAGGAGCAGGAAAAAATACTTGATGCGATCCACCGCAGCATGGACAGATGTACACAAGATAAACCCTGATTCTTTGTCGGATATATGTGTGTATATTAACTTGATAATACCTCCGACAAGAGTTAATATGTGTTACACACAAAGGGGAACAAACCCTGAAATAAAAAACGGAGGTACAGCGTTATGAAAAGAGAAAACGCATTTTTCGAGGAAATGAAGAGAGTCGGACACGCCTGGGATGATGAACGCAGAGCAAGGCTGGAGAAGCGCAGGGAGATTGAAAAGACCTACGGATACTACAGTGAGGAATACAGCAACTGGCTTGCCGAAAACAAGGACATTCCCTTCCCCTTCACGGACGGTGCAAACAAAGCCTACAGAGCATGGGCGGGCAGCATCGAAAGCAACGCCGATGAGTTCGAGTTTTCGGATCTCCTTTCATTACCGAGTTCGCCTACACAGGAAAAAGCACAGCCCTGATGGAGAACATCCACCAGCTTGCCGCCGAGGGCTGCACCATGACAGGGCTTTACACAAGAATTAAGAAAGAATTCTGGGGAGAAACCGAAATTCAGGGGATCAGGTTCAGCGTAAACTGAGCCTGACCGCCGCCCGAAAGAGGGCGGTTTTTCTCCTTATATATACACAATTTACCGCCAAAATCAGTCGGAAATGATTGTGTGATAGTTGTATTGATAAGTACCTCCGAAAGAGTTAATATACAGCTACCAAAACAAAACGGAGGTAAACCACCATGAAAAAGATAAGCAGGAAAACAGCGAAAGCCCTTGAAAAGATAGCAATGTCAGCAAGCTATAGACTTGAATACAGAGGCGGCATAGACGAAAGAAACAACGACAGCGAGGACTTCCCGGAGATCAGCATCAGAGCCTTGCAGGAGATGCTGGAGCAGGCATACCTCCTCGGCAGAGCAGATGCTGAGGGAAAAAGATAACAGGGAGGTACGGAGCAATGACAAACGCAAAAATCGGGATGAAGGTTGAAGCATACAGAGGTAGCTGTATAGGACTTCTTATACAGAGTACCACATGGCAGGGCGAGATAATCAAGGTAAACAAAAAGAGCATAAGGGTTCGCCTGACGGAAAGCACCAGTACCTTCGGTAGCAAGACCACGAGCCATTTTGAAAACCTCTGCACTGAAAAAACCTACCGTTTTGTAAAAATACTGAGTGATGGACGCAGCCTTTACCGCAGCGAATCAGACCTCTACGGACACATAAAGCTTTGATATAATACACACTACTACACAATTACCCGCCCGGATGATTGTGTAGTAATCGTATTGATAAGTACACCCGAAAGAGTTAATATGTGTACACAACAAGGGAACAACCCTACAAAAAAACAAACGGAGGTACACCACCATGAAAAGAGAAAGAAAGATTACAAAGAAGGACATCAAGGAGATCGCAAAGAAATATGACCTCGACCCGGTTGACATTCAGGACATCGTAAACGACATGGAGAGCGACGGCATAAGGGTAACAAGAGAGGACATCGAGGACATGTACCTTAACGGCGACCTTTTCTGAGGAGGGAACGGCAATGAACAGATTTGAAAGAGACCTTCTTGAAGCCCTTGACGGAAATGAGAAGGAGGTTCTGGAGCGAAGGAAAAAAGAGCTTGACCGCATCTACAGCGAAGGTAAAGCCTGCAAAAACGGATACCGCAGACAGTGCCTTGCACAGGAATATAACAGGCTCAAGACTGAATACGATTACATTGACGGACAATTCTGAAAACTCCGAGGGCACACCGATGCGGTGTGTTTCTCGTTTATATAAATACTTTTTGACAGTCGCAGGAATGCGGCTGTATTTTTATGGGGACCCCGGCAAGCCACAGGCTTGTTGGGGAGAGGACGAGCAGCGGAGCGGATGAGTTTTCATGCTTGCACGGAAACGATAAAGCGAAGCTTGCGAGGACGAGGGGGTGAAAGTAAATGGATCTTTCAGAAATAATGATGACGAGGAGGTGCAATTTTGAGAAAACTAAAAAAATACACGCCTACTAAATTTATGGCAAAGGGATCATATTACGATAAGGCTGCCGCCGATTACGCTGTCAGCTTTATTGAGCAGTTGCGGCACACAAAGGGAGAATTCTATAATCAGCCCTTTGAACTTATCGACTGGCAGGAAAGAATAATCCGTGATATTTTCGGAACTATCCGTGCTGACGGTTATCGTCAATTCAATACGGCGTATATTGAAATCAGTAAGAAATCCGGGAAGAGCGAGCTTGCGGCTGCTGTTGCTTTGTATATGTTATGTGCTGATGGCGAACAGAGAGCCGAGGTTTACGGCTGTGCTGCCGATCGAGATCAGGCTTCTCTTGTTTTTGATGTTTCCTGCGATATGGTGCGGCTCTGTCCTGCCTTGCGGAAACGCTGCGACATAAGACCGAGTCGGAAAACGATACATTTCACGCCGACCAACAGTACATATAAGGCTCTTTCAGCCGATGTTGCAGGCAAGTCAGGTGTCAATGTTTCGGCTCTAATTTTTGATGAACTGTGGGTGCAAAAGGACAGAAAATTCTTTGACATGATGACGAAGGGAACATCAGATGCAAGAAAAAATCCTCTGCATTTTATCATAACGACAGCCGGAAACGATACACATTCTATCTGTTATGAACTGCATCAAAAAGCAATGGATATTATATCCGGCAGAAAAGTTGATCCAACATTTTATCCCTGCATATACGGTGCTGCGGAGAATGAGGACTGGACTGACCCGAAGGTGTGGAAGAAGGCTAATCCCTCTCTTGGGATAACGATAGGAATGGATAAGGTGCAGGCGGCTTGTAACTCTGCAATGCAGAATCCGGGAGAAGAAAACGCATTCCGGCAGCTCCGTCTTAATCAATGGGTAAAGCAGGCTGTTCGCTGGATGCCGATGGAGAAATGGGATAAATGTGCATTTGGCGTAAATCCAGAGGAGCTTGAAGGGCGTGTATGCTACGGCGGACTTGACCTGTCAAGCACAACGGATATTACGGCTTTCGTACTCGTTTTTCCTCCGACTGACGAAGATGATAAGTATTATGTTCTGCCCTATTTCTGGATTCCTGAAGATAACACTGACCTTCGTGTCAAGCGTGACCATGTGCCCTATGACATCTGGGAACGACAGGGTTTTCTTGAAACGACTGAGGGCAATGTTGTTCATTACGGCTACATAGAGAAGTTTATCGAGCGGCTCGGTGAACGCTTCAATATCCGTGAGATAGCCTTTGACAGGTGGGGTGCTGTGCAGATGGTGCAGAATCTTGGCTTGAGCAGAGAATAGCTCACGGCGGACATCCTGTGCTGCGGTGGATGATGGATAATATCTTCATCAGAACAGACCCGGCAGGAAATATCAAAGCAGATAAAGAAAAGTCAACAGAAAAAATTGATGGTGCTATTGCTACGATCATGGCACTCGACCGTGCCGTAAGGTGCGGCAATGTAAATACCGAAAGCGTATATGATTCCAGAGGTATTTTATTTATATAATTTCGGACAATGACGCACGAAAATCTTGACTAAAAGAAATTTTAAGGTATAATAGTTATAAAAGATGTAAAGACTATATATGCTATTCCGGAGGTGCGTTATGAAGGAGCTTATAAACAGACCGCAATATATAGAGCAGCTCATACAGAACAAGGATGTTGATCTTGTAAAAATCGTGACAGGAATAAGACGCTGCGGAAAATCGTCTATTCTTGATCTGTATCATCAGTATCTTTCCGAAAACGGAGCGGATGAATCGCATATTATCCATATGAATTTAGAATCACTCCGCTTTCGTGATATAACCGACCATATAAAGTTCTATGATTATGTTGCAGAACAAATTCAGCCGGGCGGCAAGACATACCTTATCTTTGACGAGCTGCAGAATGTCCCGAGTTGGGAAAAAGCAATCGAGTCATTCCGACTGGATTATGATGTTGATATTTATATCACAGGTTCTAACGCTTATTTGCTTTCGACTGAATTTTCAACGCTTCTTTCGGGCAGATATGTTGAGATCAAAGTCCTTCCGCTTTCCTTCAAGGAGTTTCTGACATTCTATGATTTTGATACATCAGTTACGATGGAGGAAAAGTTTCAGAAGTATCTGCAGTTCGGCGGTATGCCGATACTCAGGGAATATAAATTCAACGAAGCACGGGTTGATCAGGCTTTGGAGGGTATTTACTCAACAGTTGTACTCAAAGATATATTGCAGCGGAACAGTCAGGCTGATAATACAACACTTCAGAAAATCATGCGTTTTATGTGTTCCAATATCGGCAGCATAACTTCCCCGAATAATATAGGCGTTATTCTTTCAAATGAGGGCGATATACGAGAGGGAAAGTCAAAGGGTATCGCAGGAAAGACGGTCAATAAGTACATCTCAATGCTATGCAGTGCCTATATTTTTTCATCTGTCGGAAGATACGATGTAAAGGGTAAGCAGCTTTTGAAAACGCTGAAGAAAAACTACATCATAGATCTGGGCTTTCGGAATATGCTGCTTGGCTTCCGTGGCGCAGACCGTGGGCATATAATAGAGAATATCGTCTATCTTGAACTGATACGCCGTGACTGGCGGGTTTATATAGGCAAGGTCGGAGAAACTGAGGTAGATTTTGTTGCGGAAAAGCCGGGCGATAAGCTGTATATTCAGGTTACAGAAAGTATTCAGTCGCCGGAAACAAGAGATCGTGAGCTTCGTCCACTGCAAATGATACGTGATAACTATGAAAAGATCATTCTTTCAATGGACAGGGATTTTATTACTTCCTATGAAGGAATCAAGTCGATAAATCTGATTGACTGGCTACTGTCGGAATGAGGTTAAAGACAATTATAAAAATA
>CACWVH010000247.1 GCA_902764235.1 uncultured Ruminococcus sp. | reverse complement strand
CCAGAGCGACTCTCTGCCAGCTGATCTCCTTCCCATAAAGAAACAGTCCGTAGATGGCGCCCGCTGCAGCCGCGGTAATAGTGAACCCCGGGAAGTAAGGTCCGGTGGGTTTTACGATAAATCCGAGAATATCCGACATTCCGCCCACGATGCCGCCGACTGCCGGCCCGAACAGCATGCCGGTGCAGGCGATAGGAAGAAACGCGAAACGGAGCTCGATCAGCTGTGTCACCGGGACCTTCAGAAACCCGAGGATCGTCGAGAGCGCGAGCATCATGGCGGAAACCGTAAGGACCCTGATATCACTGAGTTTTGCCATAAAAAACACCTCCTGTTAGTATCCAATCTTAACTCTGATTGCATGATTTATCAAGCGTTTTAGGCAATAAGTCTACGAGAAACGAAGAGAAAGACTTGCGGTTGAGCGCCGTTAATTTGTCGTACTCGTCAAATGTGATCATACCGGCTGCATAGAGCTGTTCGGTGATTTTCTGTGCCCGGTAGTAGTTGATCTCGTTTATAAGATCTTGTTGATCCATGTGATGCGCCTCCTACTTTGCGAAAATTATGCAGTACAGCTTGCTTTTTCTATGGAACTGGTGTATAATAGGGGTATCGAAAACCGGTGCGGAAATCGGAATTTGCAGAGGTAACATATTATGACGATAGAATACAGGCAGGCTGTTTTAGAAGACGCAGAACTATTGGTAAATATCTATAATGCGTCTTTTTATGATGATTATATGCGATATGGTTCGTGTCCGGGATATGGGAAAACAAAAGAAATGATGGAAGAGTCGATCAGCAAATATATAAAATATATCATACTATGCGATAATGAATCTGTCGGCTGTGTTTCATGTATAAAACTGGGAAACGGAACTTATGAGATTAGTTGTTTGTGCGTTATTCCGGAGTATCAAGGAAAAGGGATAGGGACACAAGCAATTCAATTTGTAAAGACATCTTATGAAAATTGGAAGATGCTCACTTTAGTAACACCCATAAGCAAAAAACAAAATGTGAAGTTTTATACTGAAAAATGCGGATTCCATATCGAATCAACTGAAAGAGACGGCAATGTAGAACTTGCTCGATTTGTATTGGAAAGATAAATTCAGATTTTTCTTAGTACCTACGTCTTTCAGGACTGTCAAACGGCAGTCCTTTTTTGTTAAAACCACCCCTGATACTTACCCATCAAGTAAAACTGAACAGCCATAGCCACAATAACTATCAGAAGAACGGAAACAGCAATCAGCTTTCTGTTCTTCTTTTTTGCTGTCAGTTTCCAACTGTATCCGCACTTACTGCATATAGCGTAATTGATAGGCACAGGCTTTCTCTTTTCATTGAACATTGCAAAAAGCAATATCCAACCTAAAACGGGTATGAATAGCAAAAGCACCATAACGATATAGCTCAGAAAACAGCCTTCACCTACATCACGATTTTCTTCCAATGCCGTACTGAATGAAATATCCTTGCTTCTGCACTTCGGGCAACCCTGTTCCATAGTGTTTGACCTCATTTCTTATGCTGTCACAAGGTTTTTCAGCACTTGCGGCGGTTTTATCATAAGGATAAACGCACCGACAGAAACCATAAAGAAGTTCATAATGCCGCCCTCAAGAGAGAACAGTTCAAGTACCGTGTTTGCCTGTGTGCTGACCGAAAATGCCTGATTGAGATATTCTACATAGATGTACCATATCAGAGCCATAAAGACTACTTCGACAACAACGGAGATGTATGTCAGGATAAACTTCTTGAAATACTGCTTTGTTGCTTCACCCGTCAGGCAGGCAAAGAATACAGGCGATACGCATTGAAGCATAGCAAGCTCAAAGTATCTGATAAACAGCTTGACGAACATTATCAGAATAAGCACGACAAGAGGAATAAGCAAAAGCAATATTCCTGCCGCCAACAGCAAGCCGTTGAAGAAGTCGATAAGCCAGCCGATGATCCAAGCGTCACTGTGCTGTAAGCTGACACCGACATTCAGACTGTTTGCTATATCTGCCGTAAGC
>CACWVH010000246.1 GCA_902764235.1 uncultured Ruminococcus sp. | reverse complement strand
GCCTTAGTGCCGGAGCTTTCTTCGCCGCCCGACTGCGTACAGCCTGCAAAGGTGCCTATCGCCATTGTTGCAGCGAGCAGAAGCGCAAGCACACGCTTGAAATTTCTGTGTTTCATTTATTTTTCTCCCTTTCATTTTAATAGGAAAAAGCCTCGTAAAAAGTGATTTTTTGCACTTTTGGGGCTATTCCGCTTTATTGTAACATACGGGGCGTAACAAAGGCGTAACAAAAACGGGGTATTTTGATCATTTTCAAGGGATTTTTTCAAAAAATGTTTAACAAACTTTTTATCGGTTTTTTAGTGATTTTGTTAATTGAGCATATCTGATTATTTTAGTAAAGGAAACTCTTGCCAAAAGGCTGATTGAAAAAATTCCTTTTTGTACTTATTCATATGCAATAGTGCAATAACAATTATCACAGCCCCTTTATTGTCATATTTAACATAAAAGTTTAAGGTATCAGCGTAAAGTTTGTTGAATTTTACCCGAATCACTATAGATTTGTTACGGGTTTGTTACACCCTGTATGCTATAATAAACTGCAAATAATAAAATTGCATTTGAGCCGAACAATAATATCAATCATAGGCAAATGAATCTGCACCGGTGAGCATAAACGCAAGGGACAGCAAACAAGCTGTGATATCCAGTCGTGCAGTACCATAAGCTGTGTCCCAAGTCGTAAGGAGTAAAAAATTCGGAAATAACAAAGCACAACGGCATCAGATCTGACGGCTGCTTTGATAATATAGAAAAAAGAGTATAAGGAGATGTTCCTATGAAAAAGCGAGCAATAATTCTTAGTCTGATACTTTCAGCCTGCTTGTGCCTGTCTGCCTCTGTGCCTGCTTTTACTGTTGCCGCCGCACCGGATAATACAGTATCGGAGCTTCTTGCAGATAACGGCCTGCCCGTGGTTTACATCAACATAGATGAAACTGCCGAAGGCTACGGCACCATCGAAGAAATGAATTCAAGCCCCGATCATTCTGCGGAATGTACGGGAACCATTCAGATTGATGTCCCCGAAGGCTACAAGGGCGACTACAGCGAGGAAATACTCACTGATACCGATGAGCTTAAGCTTGAATACATCCGAGGCAGAGGTAATACTACATGGACGAGTGATAAAAAGCCCTATAAGCTCAAGCTGGATAAAAAAGCAGATCTTTTAGGTATGGGCAAGAACAAGCACTGGATACTGCTGGCAAATGCCCTTGATGAATCACTGCTCAGAAATAAGCTCACCTATTATATGGGTGAACAGTTAGGTCTGGCATATACACCGAAGTCCATGCCTGTTGATGTGGTTATGAACGGAGAATATCTCGGCAGTTATTTTCTTTGCGAACAGGTGAGGATTGACAAGAACCGTGTCAACATTGATGAACTGACCCCGGAGGATAACGATGAGCCGGAGATTACCGGCGGGTATCTGTTCTCTCTTCACGGAGTAAACGAAACTGAAGAAAACATTTTCACGACAGAAAACGGCGCTGCGTTTGCTTTTCAGAACCCGCAGTTTACTGACGATGAAACAGGTACACCCGAACAGAAGGCATATCTTACAAATTATCTTCAGGAAGCAGAGAATGCGATCTTCAGCGGCAAGGCTTCCGGATATATGGATCTGCAGTCCGCCGCCGATTACTGGTGGGTGCAGATTTTTACACAGAACTATGATGCCTATTTTACGGACAGCACTTATCTTTACAAGCCGAGAAATGACAAAATATACTGGGGGCCTCTCTGGGACTTTGATCTTGCTTTGGGCAAGACCTACACATCCACCGAAGGATATAACTTTCGGCTGATGCCGTGGCTCGATTATCTGAGAGAAAACGATCCAGACTATCTCAAGCTTTTAGCAGAGCGCTGGACGGTTCTTGACAACATTATCACCAATATTGTCAAGGACGGCGGCGTTCTGGATAAATATGCGTCCGAGATACGCAATTCGTGGGAGGATAATATACAGCTTACCACAAACCCTTATATGAATATTGATGATGAGATTGAAAACCTTCGCA
>CACWVH010000245.1 GCA_902764235.1 uncultured Ruminococcus sp. | reverse complement strand
CAGCTTATCGCAAAGACCGGGCAGATCAGCGACGGTGACACCATCGTCCTTGCCGGCAGCATACCGGCTTCGGCTGCAGACGACACCTATGAAAGAATACTTAGAAGTCTTGAGGGAAAGAATGTCTGTATCGTTGTGGATGCTGCCAAAAAGCTTCTGCTCAGCTGTCTGCCTTATCGTCCTTTTCTTATAAAGCCTAACCGTCAGGAGCTTTCGGAGCTTTTTGGCAGAGAGATAAGCGGCGAAAAGGAGACGGAGCTTTGTGCACGTGAGCTGATGAGACAGGGCGCACAGAATGTTATAGTTTCTCTCGGAGAAGACGGTGCGGTTCTTTTTGCTGACGACGGAAAAACCTATCGTTCGGGCACACTGAAAGAAGATGTGCAAAGCACTGTCGGCTCAGGAGATTCCATGATCGCAGGCTTTATTGCAGGATTTATGCAGCATGGGGACTACGGATATGCTCTCAGGCTTGGCACAGCCTGCGGAAATGCTACCGCCTTTTCAAAGGGTCTTGCCGGAAAAGATAAAATATATGAAGTGCTGGGTAAAATGTGAAAAACAGATTTGTCAGGAGTGAGCCTGATGGAAAACCTTTGTTAAACAAGCTCAGCACCACAAAATGACTGCCTGTCATACCGCATACCTTTATGCACATAAGCCCGGCGGAGAGATAACATAGTTTTTCGACAAAGAGCTCCGGCTGAGCTTCTGAAGATCAAGGAGAATAACAAATAACCCGCAAAAACAGCAGTCACCTGGTTTTTGCGGGCTTGCAGATAATAGTCAGTCATGGACAAATATCCGGGACTGACTATTCTTTTATTTGTGATTCCTTAATACAGCAGCGGCATTATGTCTGATGATGTTTTGCCGCATATGCATTACAGCCTTACAATAATTTCATCAGTTATTCAGGAACTTCCTGATCTCGGGAATATCCTCAGAGTCCTCGCCGGGATTGACCCCGTGGTAATCGTCATCGTGAGAAATAAATGTACAGTCTGTTGAATCCTTCAGTTTTTCATATAAAGCTTCTGCATTAGTTTCATACTTTACTTTCGGATCGCCCTTGCTGTGGATCAGCAGAACCGGAATTTTTATCTCATCAGCCCAGTACACGGCAGATCTCTTTTTATACTCCTCCGGCTTTTCTTCCGGGGTTCCTCCTATACAGCCGCGGAGCATTTCCTGCATATCCTCCCTTTCGCTGTAAAGAGAGATCAGATCACTGGCACCGCCGGCTACGATGATCTTCTTTACCCTTTTATCCTCACGTGCTGTCATATATGTCTCCATGCCGCCTCTTGATATGCCAAGAACGCAGAAATCATCCATATCTATAAAAGAGAATTTTTTCTCGCACAGATCTATAAGCCTGAATACATCATGCAGCTCATCGCCGCCGAATTCATCAATACCCTCACTGCCATTGCCGCCCCTTAGCTCACAGCCGACAACAACACGTCCGGTCACAGCACACATATATGCCAGAACATCCGGATCCTGAGAACCATAATTCCAGTGTCCTCCCCTGTTGTAAAGCATACACTTACAAGGTCTCTGAGATTCAGTAACGGAAGTAGGAATGGAAATATATGCCTTTATCTAATAACCGTCAGAAGTAAAATAGAATTCATATGTTTCACATCTGCTTTCCAGTTCGCTCCTGTAACTGGCATCTCCGGCGAAATAGTCAACCTTTTCTATATCGAATACTTCTTCGCTTTTATAATCATTAAAATCAAATCCGCTGCCGGATGCAGTATTATCAGATGCACTTTCTGCTGCACTCTGAACAGAGCTTTCAGCGGATTCATCTGCCGGGCTGTTATCCGTGCTTACAGCAACAGATGTATCACTTACTTCTGCGGATGCGGAGCTATTATTATCAGAGCTGCTATTCTGACAACCAACAAATGATAATGCTATCACAGCTAAAAGACTGATTGCTAACAATTTTTTCATTTTATATACACTCCTTATATTTATTACCTGAATCCGTGAAACTCATTATTGATTGTTCTGAAAAAACCTGAGATAATGCGTTGTTTTATGCATTTCAGGTTTTTAAGACGGCGGCAGGCGTGCGCAGCACGCCTGCCGCCTAACTAAAATGAAAACCCGGAAGGTTTAAAAAAACGATTTAATTCAATTTCACGGATTCAGGTTTATTACTCATAGCTGATTGTAAAAGTCAGAAAAATTTCTGCTTATGCGGATAATCAGCTTTGTAATTTACAATCGGCTGTTTATTACTCAGCAGGCAATGTATCTCATCACCTTACAATTCCTACTGTTTATTAGTCCGGCTTCTGCTTTTGTGCCTTTTGAGAATTATCCTCTCCGTCAGTATTGCTTCTGGCAAGCTGCCGTTTGCGGTATAACGTCGCTGCCATGTAGATAATGAGTACAGGTATCAGCAAGAGTGCGAATAAGCGAAGCGAAGAGGTTATCAGATATTTTGTCAGTCCGGGTGTTCCGAGCACTGAAATCAAGCCGGTGATGTAAGCCCCTGAAATCCTGATAATTACCAGACCTGCACAAAGATAGACTCCAATCGGTCTGTGAGGTTTTTTGCCGATAAAAAACAGCAAGACCGAGATGATAAATGCCGGGTCTATCACTGCATTGAGTACAATACTCAATACAGAAACCGGATCGTTATTCAGCCAGCTCAGATATTGCCAGACAAAAGCATCGAGAACATCCACTCCTATGAGCATCACCGTAATCTCTGCTGCTGCACGGGGGTTGATCGTGTCCTTTATCGACTTTACCGTACCAAAAAGCAGGACGGCTGTAATCAGACCTGAGCTGATTGCTGAGGCAATCTGTGCGGCAGCCTCATATTGCGTCTGTAGGTCACGGTTTTCAGTGAGATTGAAAAAAATGTACCATAACAGCTGTACCAGATTTGTAACGAACGCAGCGGCAAACAAGGCTGTTTGTACTCTTTTGTATAAGGGATATTCGATTATCGGGTTCACCTCCGGATAGCTTTGCAGATCGTCATTATCCAACAGCTTATCCAGAGTGGTATCAAGTGCTGCGGCGAGGGACTTTGCCGTCAGCAGATCAGGGTAACGGGAGCCGTTTTCCCAACGGGAGACCGCCTGACGTGTCACATAAAGTTTATCCGCAAGCGTCTGCTGAGTGATTCCTTTTTCTTCCCTTGCTTTTTTTATGTTTTCTCCGAATTCAGCCAAGTTTTACATCCTCCTTTCCTTTTTTCATTATAGCTGATTGTAAAAGTCCAAAAATCTTCTGTTTATGCGGATAATCAGTATTGTAATTTACAATTTTTCTCCACTGCCATCCGTCATTTTCTCCGC
>CACWVH010000244.1 GCA_902764235.1 uncultured Ruminococcus sp. | reverse complement strand
GCCGTATCACTTGGCGCGATCGGTGTACGCAGATCTGCATTGTTGAAAACCTGCTCATCCAGAAGGAACAGCCGACCACGGTTCGTTATGCCGATAAAGCTCATAGCGATAGTATCGGGCGACTGTTGGGAATAGGCAGTGTCAAGACCTGCGGAGAATTGTATAAAATGCTCTCCGTTCTGCCCGTAGGCGGATTGAAGCATCAGATGACGGCGCAGATCAGACTCACTCATAACATGATGTGTCCTGTCAAAGTTGCTGAATACAAGCCCTGTTGCACGCCCACGCAAGCCTTCAATCTTGTTCTTGTAAAGCTTTGTACCCTTCGGGACATTGCGCTTTATCTGTTCGATCTTTTCTGCCGTCAGACCGTAATTATGCTCAAAAGAAAAGAACCAATGCACCCATTCGGGCTTTGGTTCTTCACTGAGCATATTCAGAATTTCAGAGGGGGTCTCATGCTCCCACTCAGGAAGAGGACGGGCGCAGTTGATGTATTCTTTGTAAACAGGCAGAGACGGGTCGTCGGGGTTGAGCGTTGCCATAAGATAATCACAGCGCATTGACGCTTCACGGACATATTCCATATCGGCAATATTTATTTCATCTATGTACAAACAGCCGTACTGACCGCCTAAAGCCTTTTTCCATCTTGCCTTGTTATCGTAACCAAGCACATAGATAATCTTGTCACCTTTGCTTGTATGTAGCACAATATGCGGCAGACTGTACTGTCCTCTTCCCCTTGCGTTGTACTCCGTCAGGCTGCCGAAGTCGTCCAGTATGCCTAAATCCTTGCCGATAATATTTTTCTCTATCGTACCCAGATCAAGCCCCGAAAGGATATGAATTTTCTTCGGGCTTTCGGTACACTTGAGGATAAATTTGAAAATACCTACAGTTGTTTTTCCGGCTGCTGTTGTTCCCTCAAGGAATTCCACCGGTGCCTTGCATCGGATAAAGGCTTTATACTTCGGAGACAAAACAAGCTCACCCATCAGCTTTCATCTGCCTTACAAGCTCATCAAGCTTTGACTTTTCAACATCCAGACCGCCGCTTATCTCAAGCTTGCTGAGATACTCGCCCGTCATTTTGTTAAGGGTATCGACTGCACGGATACGGTCGGCAATTTCGTTTTCGCTGTTCCTTGCAATATCGGAAAGAAGCACCTGTCTGTCCTTTGCGGTCATAATGCGCTCGTCCTTTGCCTTTTCGGTCAGCTCTTTGATATAGTCTGAAATGTTAGTATTTTTTAGTAATTTGTCAGTATTCTGAGCTGCATACTTTTCAGAATACCCTGCTCTGATCGCACTGTCAGCAGCGTTACCGCTTTGCACATAATATTCTGCAAACTTTCTCTGACGAATATTCAGTTTTTCACTCACGGTAACACCGTCCTTTCAACACAAAGCGGCGAGCCGCCGCTCCCGAATCTATCTTACACTGCTTTCTTCCGGATCGCAGCTTATTTGAATCGTTCCCTGTCTCTGCACAACACAAAAACCGCCCCGGAAAATGGAGCGGCTTTCGTGACAAATAATAATGCAAATCATGGAAAGGTTTATGAATCCCTTGTACTCTTACATTGTCGGCGAAGTGAATAGCCTGTGCACCGGCTTTTTCACTTTCGCCCTTATTTCACAGTTTAATTATATCATCAGGGAATACTGACATACACTGACATTGACTGTCAAAAATCAGTACACCTATTTGTGCAGTATGCTACAGCATACCATTTTCTCTGCGAAAGATCTGCAAAGCTGTTCCATGCCATCTGTAAACTGTTCTGTCATCAACATCCAGACGCTCAGCAATCTGAGCAAAGGTCAGACCGTTTATGTACTTTTCCGTAAGCAGAGTTACATAAACCGGCACAGCGACCCTGCTTATTTTCTCATGCATTTCCGCCTTGAGATCAACAAGCCTGTCGATCTCCTCGTTTATCGTTTCCTGCAAAGCTATGATCTTGTCAACGATCCGCATTGCACTGTTTGTGCTGCCTGATTTGACCTTATCACCAAGCACCGGACTTGATACAGACGTTGACGCAATACGCAGGGCAAAGAGCTCATCCTGCTTTGCGTTTATGAGCATATCAAGGCTTTTGGTCTGATTCAAATATTCTTTAGCTGTCATTTCAGCCATTTTTTATACATCCTCCAATTCTTCTATCCTGATATAAATTCCCGGCACGTCTGCCCAGAATTT
>CACWVH010000243.1 GCA_902764235.1 uncultured Ruminococcus sp. | reverse complement strand
ATGAATAATGGATATTAAATCATTTGTAGGAAAAAATGTCAATATAGAATGTACTGACGGCGAAAAGTTTAATGATTACTATGTTGATTGCTTTACTGAAAAAAGAACTCATTTTTCGCCATATTCACCTATGCCGGAGGAGGAATAAGCATGAAATTACTTGATTATCTATGGAAAAAAGTAAACATTAAGTGTAAAGACGGAAAAGAATATCATAATTGTTATGTTGTTGCTTACGATGATAAATATGATAATGTTGATCAAAATGAAGACAGTATAGGCATCAAACATGACAAAAAAGACAACTACGGTGTTGAAATATTCGAATCTGAAATTGAATCCATTGAAATAGTGGATTGATGAGGTGACACATTGGAACTCGGGGAACTTTGTAAAAAGACACTTGATATATTCGAGTGCGATAATATTTCGGACTTGGGCGGAAAGCTTTACGATGCTGTGATAAACAATGATATCGTGAAGCTGACCGCCTTTTGTAATACTGTTAAAGATTTGACAGTTGACTGGCTTCAAAAAATATTCCAGTATTACGAAGCGGACAGGAAAGAAAAGAAACAGGATTATACACCTAAAAGTATTGCAAAACTTTGTGCCGAGCTAACAGAAATGGGCGGCAAAATAGTTTATGATATCTGTGCAGGTTCAGGAGCACTAACTATTCAGAAATGGGTACGAAATCCGGATAAACTGTTTATCTGTGAAGAACTGGACGAAAAAGTTATACCGTATCTGCTTTTTAATATGGCTGTTCGCAACATGAACGGTTATATTATCAATCGAAATGTTTTGACAATGGAATGTTATAGAGTATACAAGCTTCACTGCGGTGAGGCTTTTTCTATTGTTGAAGAAGTAAGCAAACCGCCAAATATTATGGCTGATGAGATTGTTTCAAATCCGCCGTATAATATTAAATGGGATGCTCCCGAGCCTTTATTTGCTGACGAAAGATTCAGGGAAGTTATTCCGCCGGCGAGTAATGCGAATTTTGCTTTTGTACTTACAGCATTATCAAGGCTTAACAATGGTGGAAAATGTGCTTTTGTTCTGCCTAACGGCATATTATCGTCTGATATAGAAAAGAATGTACGACAGGTACTGACAGACTGCGGAAGGTTTGAAAAAATAATACTTATGCCTGATAAGATGTTTGAAAGTACGACAATACCCACCTGTGTATGTGTATTCGGAAATGGAAACGGGCATATTGATTTTTTTGACTGCCGCAAAAAAGCAGATCAGGAACAAAGAGAACAAAACGGGCAGTTTGGCGGAAAAAGCCACACCAACAGGACATATTATAAAACAATTAATGTGCTGTCTGATGAACTGATCAATAAGCTTTGCAGAGAGTGTGAAGATATCGCAGAATTTTCTTTTAAAACTTCAATAGAAAGTGTAAAAAAGCAAGATTACAAACTAACACCGTCAAGATATATCCGTTTTGAAGAACGGGAAACGAAACACAGACCATTTCAGGAAATAGCAGATAATATCAATTACATCACACGAATACAAAATGCTTGTAAACTCGTTATCAATGAAACTATTGCAAAGAATATTGGACTTGATGTTGATTTATACAAGCAAAGCAAACAGCAGTCAATTGATACTGTAAAGACGATGAAAGAGCTTGGATTTGACCTTGAAGTAGAGGATTATATTTCATTTACAAAAAACAAGAATGAATTTGTATTCAAGTGTAATGATAAAGAACTGATGCCCGACATATTTATACATTTTTTTGGAATATGGAAAAATCAGATAGCTTTGCTCAATACAATGCAGAATCAATATCTTAAAGAGTTAAGAGATGCACTGCTTCCCGATTTGATGTAAGCAATATGAATATTTAACCGCTCTCACCGAGGGCGGTATTTTTATGCCGTGAAAGGAGCAGAAAATGATAAGATTTGTAAAATATTTTATGTATCATTGGAGAGATTATCCGTCTTTCCATTGGTTCTGGTCTCAGCGACAGAAACAGTACGATGAATTGATAAAAAGCGGTGAATATCACTACAAAAACCGCTTTGCAGGCGACTGCGAACACTGCAAGCTGAAACATTGCTGATAAGCTTAAACTCAGAAATGATTTTAGTTTAACTTGCTGAGCTTAACCTTAAACTAAAGCTCAATGCAGAAAAACCGCATAAAACAGGTGTTTTTTAACTTGTGTTAAACTTTTGCTGACTAATATTTCAATCTTGTTAACTAAACTTAAAATCAAAAATCAAGGGTTTTGATTTTAACCGTCCTGAAAGGGGCGGTTTTTTTATGCCCGGAAGGAAGTGATAGCATGGACTATGACGAGTGGGCGGAGGAGTACTACGAAACTGCAAGGCTTACGGAAGAAAAGATAAAGGAGTACCGCAAAAAGCGAAGGGAAACAAAAAGCCCGTC
>CACWVH010000242.1 GCA_902764235.1 uncultured Ruminococcus sp. | reverse complement strand
AATTATTTTTCCTTTCCTGTTGTACATGGCATGATAGACCTTCACTTTTTCAGCATTCATATATGATGGAATAACAATATAGTCATCATAAAGCGAACTGATATTGACCGTGTAGCCGCCAATGTCTGCCGTGCCTGAATATGCAACCGTTGGGTAATACAGTCTGCTTTCACCATCAGTTACAAAAAATCCAAATGAGCGCGGAGGTCTGATAAAAGCACCATTTCCTTTCATAATCAGCTGATACCCGGACATGAAAAGCCTTCGATGATTCCTGTCATAAGAATGGCTTGTCATTTTGCCGTAACACAGGCCGGTGACGCCTATCTGCTCTTCTTTTTTGAATTTTTTCAGTTCTCCGACATCGGATACAGTCTGGTTCGCATTCATAATCAGATCCCAGTATCTGCCAGGCACGTCAATCATCGTTCTTTCTTTATACGAACTTACTGTTATGGAAGAATTATTATTTCCGCTCTTAAACATCCGAGCAGCATCGTCAATATAATCCGGCAGAACTTCTGCCATTTCAATATTAATTAGAGTAAAAACAATACCGACTAATGCAATTGTCTCAGCAACGGCATATTTTATCCTGTAATTTGTCGGCTTGGTCTTCGCTGCAGTAATGTCTGTTTTATTCTCAGCATCGCCGGCAAGCATAATAATAGAACAGAGCAGCAGGACAAACGCCCAGTTTCGCCATCTGAAGTAATCGACGCCGACAAAAGTCAGGCTCATCGGGGCAAGCGATGCGATTGCTATAGCTGATATCTTCAGATATTTCTGTCTGACTGATTCAGTACCGTTGCAGCCTCTGGATAAAACAAGCACCAGTGGCACAATTGCTGTTGCAATCATAAGCGCAGAGACCAGAAGGATTGACGGCATAATCTCATAATTTTCAGCTGTTATTTTCCGCCAGTAACCCTGCCCTTCCGAACCAAGTGATCTCAGTGTTACCAGAATCGACTCATCCGGTCTCCCGGGGACAATCGGATACCTGCTTTTGATGTCATCAAGCACAGTCATCATTCCTTCAGGGGAAAGCACTGACATGAATTTCTGAATTATCAGAACATCCAGCAGAAAGACAGCAGCCGGAAGCAATACGAATAAAACAAAATCTGCCGGTCTGCGGCAGATAAAGGACATCAGGACAAGAGGAAGAACCATGAGAGTGATTGCCCCGACATGGGAAAAAATCATGGCTGTTCCCAGTACAGTCAGCAGAGTACTGCAGAGAAGAAGATTAACCGCAGTGGCTTTTTCCCTGTTTCTGCAGATAGATGATATCGGCAGCAGTATCAGGACTGCACCAGCCAAAAGAACAATATCACGGTTTACAAAATAAAACTGGAAATATATGCAGAAACAGAGCAGCGGAGAAAGGTAGACTCCTGACTGGATAATAAGCGGTATGCCAAGTTTGCGCATTCTCTGCGAGATAACAGCATAAATAAACACATAACACAAGACAATAACGATCAGCCAAAGAGTCTTTATCGGTATAAAACTGATACCGGACAGTATCTCCCCGGGCAGTCCCCGCCTGACAGGGCCTGCCGAATAATTGATAAGCAGTTCAATCCAGTAGTCATGTAACGGGAAGTTGATATATGACTGAATGCAATTATTAGCGATCAGAAAAGCTATGATCACAAAAACGAACAGACCTAACAGACATGACAGAATGCTGCCAAAACTTTTTTTATTCATAGCATGCCTATAACAAATAACCAGCAAAAGCCGTCATATGCTCTTATCAGCTTCCGGAATGCCTGACACAGAACCGGCCGGTGATGACAGCTTAACTGTTTTCCCCTGATTGCTGCAGTAGAAAACACGGTTTCTTGCGTTCAAGAACGACGGATACACTGTAATTGTACTGCCGGACCATCCCTGTTTTAAAAGCAGATAGTCATCAAATGCAAACGGAACATTCTGAGTTTTGCCGTTTATTCCTATTTTCTGCTCAAGAGGCATAGTAGGATAGAAAAGCATTTCATTGCCGTTCCTCAGCAGGAACCCCATGCCGTGTGCAGGTCTTGCAAGTGAAACCCTGCCATTCTCACTGCGCTTCACAAAAGCCTCCCAGCCGCGCAGATAAAGTCTGTCACCGGAGAGGGACCGAAATTTTTTCTGTAAATTAAGGCGTCTATGACTTTGTTTGTTTGAAACTGGACTTATTTCAAGTCCGTAATTTCATTATCAATGTTAT
>CACWVH010000241.1 GCA_902764235.1 uncultured Ruminococcus sp. | reverse complement strand
AGGCGGCGAATGCCGCCTGACGCCTGGATATAACAAAACCCGGAGAATATATCAAAATTCCTTTCGCCAATTTCACGGATTCAGGTATTATCCTTAAAAAGCTCCGCATTTATGACTGACTTCAACAGAATAATGAAAAAAGCATTTTCCGGCAATATAACCGAAAAATGCTTTTCTGTGGCAGCATACAAAATATATTCCGCAAGTCATTGTCGGAGCGAACCAGTGACCCGTCAGAGCTTCGGACGCATTAATTAAAAGTCAAGTGTCCCTGTTTTTGAAGAAGCGAAACATTTTTTGTGAATTAAACTCCAACAATTTAGTTGAGCGTAACCCTCGCACATATTCTTTTTCTGCATTGTATCATATTATTGGCTTTTTGTCCATCATTCATTTTCGTGAGAAATTCGCCAATACTTTTTGATGTAGATTTCATATTTCTCAACTGACACAACAACCTTTTCGTTTTCGAGATGTGTGTAAATTGCTAAGGTTGTGCTTATATGAGAATGCCCTAAAAGTTTTTGTGCTGTAAGTGGATCAACTCCCGAAGTGTATAACAGAGTAGCAAAAGTATGACGGAAATAATGAGGTGTTATTCTGTCAACTTTCTTTTTTATTCCTTTGGGATCGTACTTGCTCTTTCCTGCCTGCACAAAAGAAGCGTAAAGATGGCTCAAATTATTATTATACGAGTCCCAAAGTTTCCTCCACGATGACGGTGTGTGCATACTTCCATCGGTCTGAAAACAAATAAACGAAGTCGGAGAAATGTCCCTATACTTTTTAAGTTCTTCCATTACATTCGGCGGTATCGGTATTGTTCTCGTTTTTCCATTCTTCGTTGCATACTTGATTTCATAAGTATTGTTGTCGATCTTTTTGACTGATTTCCCAATGTACATTGAACATCCGTCAAAATCAATATCATTCCATTCCAAAGGAATAAGCTCCCCTGCCCTTAAACCGCAAAATGTCATTATAATTGCAGGAAGTCTGCCTCTGTGTTCTGTATTGATCACCCATTCGATTTCCTTTGCAGTCAATGCTCTACGGGTTTCTTTCGGTGCGGTTGTCGGCAGTTTCGTTTTTCTGGCAGGGTTTTTCGTATAGCTGTCCGTGTTCTCAACAACATAATCAAAGATACTTCTTGCAGTATTTCTGAGATCACGAAGTGTTTTTTTAGCTGTGGGCTTTTTGGTGTACGGGTTGCAGGTAGCTATTTCACCGATAACATAGTCAACATCATACGGTTTGATTTCGGTTACGGCAATATCCCCCAAATAATCCGTTAAGTATCCCACTTGGCTTTGGATTGCAATGCTGTAATCTCTTGATAAGCCGATACATTTGTACTTAAACCAACGATCAGCCCACAATCCAAAAGAAGCGTTTTCATCATATCTGACCATAATTCCAATCTCCTTAATTGAATTTACTTATGTAAGTTTTCTTACGAGATTGTATTTTACACACCTTTTGCTGAATTGTCAATATGCACAAAGAAAGTTCCATTTTCAGCATCAAAGTTATAAAATATGTGCATTTTTACTATTGAAGTGATACTTAGAAACGAAGAAAAAATCACTGAACAATACCTGATTGCTCCGCAAGTGAGTTATAAAACGGACTACACACCGTAGTGCGTTTTATCTCACTTGCGGAGCTTTTTTGTTTATCTACTGTTTCTAAATGAAAAATTATAATAACCACAGCTCCCCAAGTGGGTTGAGGATGGGCTACACACCGTAGTTTGTTTTCAGTTCGCTTGGGGAGCTTTTTTGTTTTTGTATCATTGGATAATCAGCCGTTCTTTCAGTCGGCTTTTTATTATATAAATTTTATTTCAAGTAAGGAGATTACAACTTATGAACAACTCAAAAGCAAAAATCATTGCCGTTGCCAATCAGAAAGGCGGCGTTGCAAAGACCACTTCCGTCATCAATATCGGTGCAGGACTTGCACTCAAAGGCAAAAAGGTACTGCTGATCGACACTGATAATCAGTCCCATCTCTCCCGTTTTCTCGGTTATGACGGTACAGACGGCAAACCTACCATTTCAGAACTGATTTGGCAGACGGTTTCAAAAGTACAGAAACCTGTCTCAGAAGCTATCCACAAGTCTGAGCTTGGTGTTGACTATATCCCATCTAACTTTATGCTTGCCGGAATTATCTCTATTCTCGGAACGGACAGCGACAGCACAGGTGTTTTCAGCCGTCTTTTCTCTGACGGTACTTT
>CACWVH010000240.1 GCA_902764235.1 uncultured Ruminococcus sp. | reverse complement strand
GTTAAATAATATTTCTTTATAAGAAAGTTGATTTCCGTGCGGCGGGGGAAAAAGTGCTTGACAATTGAGGGGGTTTTGTGGTATGCTTATAAAGCCGCATACTGTGGGCATCCAAGAGGGCAATGCTCCGCCTCCGGTAGCGAGTTTACAGACAGGTAGGTGTCACAAATGTACGCAGTTATTGAAACAGGCGGAAAGCAGTACAAGGTAACAAACGGTGACGTTGTTTACATTGAAAAGCTCGAAGCAGAAAATGATTCCACAGTTGACTTCAAGGTAGTTGCAGTCAGCACAGACGACGGCTTTAAGGTAGGCGCTCCCTATGTGGACGGCGCAAAGGTTACAGCTAAGGTTCTCGATACCGTAAAGGGTAAGAAGATTACTGTATTCACATACAAGCCGAAGAAAAGCTCAAAGCGCAAGATGGGTCACAGACAGAGATATACCAAGGTACAGATCGAGTCTATCGAGGCATGATAAGAGCGCAGTTTTTTATTGACCGCAGCAAAAAAATAACAGGCTTTCATATAAAGGGTCATTCCATGATGGCAGAAAGCGGCGAGGATGTGCTTTGTGCATTTGTTTCCTCTGCTGCATATATGGCGGCTAATACCATAACAGATGTTATCCGTGCCGGAGCAACGGCGAAGGCGGATGACGGAGATATGGAGGTTGCGGTTGCCGAGAGAGATCTCGAAGCCTGTCAGACGGTTCTGGCAGGACTGAAGCTTCATCTGGAAGAAACAGAGAAGCAGTATCCCGATAATTTGAAGGTTATAATTACGGAGGTGTAAGGTAATGCTTAAGATTAATGTACAGTTGTTTGCTCATAAAAAGGGAGGCGGTTCAACAAAGAACGGCCGTGATTCCGAGTCAAAGCGTCTCGGCACAAAGCGTGCTGACGGACAGTTCGTACTCGCAGGCAATATTCTCGTAAAGCAGAGAGGTACAAAGATCCATCCCGGTAACAATGTCGGCCGTGGATCAGACGATACACTTTTTGCAAAGATCGACGGTAAGGTAAAGTTCGAGCGTGTAGGACGTGACCGCAAGCAGGTTTCTGTTTACGCTGCTGAGTAATTCTTATTTTACTTATAAGGGCTTCGGAGTGATCCGGAGCCTTTTTTATATATTCTGAATCTGTGAAGATGTGGAAAAGATTTTTGATAAAACCTCCGGCTTTTATTTTATCCAGCCTGTCTGCCGGTTCGGCAGGTGCTGCACCTCCACACAAAAAATACCGGAGTTGACCTTCCGGGGTCAAATAATCAATAAATCAAAGGGACTATCAGAGGGGTTTATTTCAGAAGTGGAGGTCAGAAAATGTACATTGAAGGTTTTATTAAAATCAGCCGTAAGATCATGGATTGGGAATGGTATACAGATATCAACACAAAGACGCTTTTTTTGCACTGTCTGCTGAAAGCAAATTTCAGGACTAAAAAATATCAGGGCAATACAGTAAAGAAAGGCAGCTTTATAACGAGTATCGGATCGCTGTCAAAGGAAACAGGGCTTACGGTCCAACAAACAAGAACAGCTCTTAAACACCTGATATCAACAGGCGAGCTGACAAGCAAAAGCACAAACAAAAACAGCATAATTACTGTGGTTAACTATGATAAATATCAGGACATCAGCAAACAGAGCAACAAGCTGTCAACAAGCAGTCGTCAGACATCTGACAAACGATCAGCAAGCAGACAACAAACAAATGACAAGCAGCTAACAACAGTAGAAGAAAGAAAGAATGTCTATATATCTCCTTCGGAGATATATAGACATGAAGAAGTACAGGAAGCGGCTGCGCCGGATGCCGCTGACTGCGGCACCGGCTTGCCTGGAAAGAAAATGAAATGGTCTTTCGGTGATGTGAAAGAATTTGCAAAGACTGTTCCCGGCGGTGATGATTACAATGCCTGCGACTTCCGCAGGGGCTTTGTAAAATCAGGCACAGCCTTTCCGGATAACTGGAAGGATGTCTTTATCCGCTTTGCAGCTGCCGGAATAGAAGTTCAGGATGAGTTTCTGGAAAAGCTTAAAGCCGGGGCTTACCGGGAAAAATGGGGCGCAGGACAGTGGGAATAGTCGTCCGGCGTGCTGCCGGGGTCAATTCAGTCTTGATAAGCTTTCTTCATACGCACACTTTCATGAATCACGGTCTGTGTTCTTCTTTTAAGCCATATCTGAAACCTGAATCCGTGAAATTGAATTAAATCTTTTTTTAAACCTTCCGGGTTTTCATTTCAGCCAGGCGTCAGGCGCCCGAAGGAAGTGCCCTAGGGGTGCGTGCGCAGCACGCC
>CACWVH010000239.1 GCA_902764235.1 uncultured Ruminococcus sp. | reverse complement strand
GCTTTTTCATTCTTTCCATATTATAGCATAGTTTATTGCCTTTATAATTCATTATTCTAATAAAGAATTATATTTTGCGATTAAATCAGTGTTTCCTTAAAAGATGATTCATTCGATGCATTAGGTGATGGAATAATTGAACTCTTAAAGCATATTTGTATTTCTGATATTGATGTCGATATTAAGAGAGATTACATTGAAATATCAGATAATTACATAAAATCTATTGATTTAGATTGGTATTTAATGTATGATAAATTAGAAGAGTATTATAATGAATATGGAAATATTAATGTCCCCATTAACTATAAGACACCTGATGGTACACCTCTTGGTCATTGGTTAAGTAGTATGCGAAGTAGTGTTAAAAAACCAACCCCTCAGGGAGTAAGGCTTAACTCTAACAAAATTGCTTTATTAAATAAATTAGGAATGGATTGGTTTCCAATCGAAACTCAGTGGAGAAGAATATATGATTTAGCAAAAATCTACTACAATGAGAATGGGAATCTACTTATACCAAATAACTATGTCACAGATGATAATACTAAATTAGGAAGATGGATTTCCACTCAAAGATATAGTTATAAAGAAAAGAAACTGTCAAGAGAAAAGATTATTTTATTAGAAAAAATAGGTATGATTTGGGATGTATTAGAATTTGAGTGGCATAGAATGTATAATTTGGCAAAAGAGTATTTTATTGATAATGGGAATTTACGAATACCGCAAAATTATATAAAGAATAATACTCATTTAGGTTCATGGATTGGAAAACAACGAAGGTATTATAAAGAACAGAAATTAGCAAAGAGAAAAATCATTTTACTTGAAAATATAGGCATGGTTTGGAACCTGTAAAATAACAAATTATTAGTAGATTTGCTTTTTGCTAAAACCTTCGAAGCACGATTTGTTTAGTTATGCTATTGATTTTTTAGCTGTTGTTACAAAAAAGGAGTAAAATAGTGGTACTACTATCACGCCCTCTGACCGAGCACGAGAAATACGGCGAATATTTCATGAATAGAAGCGTTTCGGACATTATGAGCGAGTACAGCGAGCAGCATGATGAGTGGCACTGACGATTGTGGGAACATATCAAGCGATTTTTTCGGAGAGTTAAGTGTCCGATTTAGATGTCGGGGTGTTGTGGCTGTGGTTTGGATGTCAGCCTTTTGGATATGAAAACATTATACAATAGAAAACAGCAAAGGAGTGTAAGGAACAATGCTTTTAAGACAGATTAAGTTTTATGTTTCGATCATAGATGAAAACAGCTTCACTCAGGCTGCCGAGAAGAATTTTGTATCGCAATCGGCTGTATCACAAGCAATTAATTCGTTAGAATCTGAGTTGGGAGTGAAGCTGATCGAAAGAAAAAACAGGAGCTTTAAGGTGACGACTGCCGGCGAGTATTTCTATCGTAAATGTAAAGCAATCCTTGCTGATCTTGAAAACATAAAAAAGGAAACTATCCGTCTTGGAAGTGATGAAGAAACTACTTTGCACATTGGCTACATTAATCTTTATGCAGGTCCCGAGCTTTCGGATGCCATCGCAGAGTTTTCTGCCCTCTATCCGGAAGTCAGAATATCCGTTCAGAGCGGCACTCACGAAGAACTATACCATGGGCTTGTATCAGAAAGTCTTGATCTGGCACTCAATGACCAGCGGCGGGCTTTTTCTGACGATTATGTGAACATGGAACTGAAAAATGCCGAGTGTATCATTGAACTGTCAAAACGCTGCGAATTATCTTCTTCTGAAAGAGTGGATATCGCAGATCTTGCGAGGATGTCCTGTATCATTGTTTCTTCAAAAGATCAGAGAGAAACCGAAGCGGAATATTACAGAAACATTTTAGGTTTTGCAAACGATTTTATCTATGCAGAAACACAGGAAGAAGCAAGACTTATGGTGATCGGCAACAGAGGCTTTCTGCCCGTTGAGGTTGTCGGAAAGCTGCCGGAGGTATCCGGAGCAATCAGGCGTGTTCCGCTTTACCGCAAAAACAGGCGAGTCACAAGAAAGTATTGTCTGTTCTGGCTTGAGGAAAGAACAGGATATTATATAGAAGAGTTTGCAGAGATGCTTCGGAATCGGCTGTCATAACATAACATAAGTAAAACTTATCGAAATGCAGAGAAAATCGAATTGATGATTTTCTCTGCATTTTTTATAATAGTATATATGGAACAGTGGTAAGCGTCAAATGTAAGCGTCAAATAGTAAGCGTATAGACAAAAAATCACGGGACAAGCAAAAAGCAGATCCCGTGATTTTCTAATTATAGAAATATG
>CACWVH010000238.1 GCA_902764235.1 uncultured Ruminococcus sp. | reverse complement strand
ATGGGTGAACAGCTTAAAAACCTGAAATGCATAAAACAACGCATTATCTCAGGTTTTTTCAGAACAATCAATAATGAGTTTCACGGATTCAGGTTGATAGTTGACTCCATTACAAAGCGAGCCGTCATGACCTCTCCTTCATTTTCACAGCTAATTCCACAGCCTTGTATGCGCCGTCATACAGACCGATAATCTTGTTTATCTTTATCTGTTCGCACATATCATTGAACAGCGTTGATTCATTCATAAACATATCAATCATTTGCAGTGTATGTGGGATATCTGCACATTCAAGCGTGCCGTCACCGTATTCCGCCGAATGGATTGCACCCCATTTTTCGTGACCGCCTATACGCCTGAGAAACAGCTTCGGCAAGGGATAGAAGGATAGCTCACTGGGCTTTGTTACCAGTACATCACAGGAGCGCATAAGCAGATTTGTACAGTATACAGCTTCAAAAATATTATCGTGGCAGAAGGCGTGTATGCCGTGAACATCTCCGTCAATAGCCTTTTGAGCGAAATCAACGGTATCGCTCCAGTTATTGAAATGAGTGACCGCAGCCCTGCTCAGTCCCCTGAATTCCTCACAAAGCTCCTCCCATACCTGCATATAATCGCCTACATTGATATAAAGCGCCGCCTTTCTTTTGCTGATAGCAGGTATAAGATGCCTTATCACGGCGGCAAAAAGCTTTCTCTGCGCTCCGGCACCTCCTATCGTCAGAAGAAAGCGCATAGGCTTGTTATCATTTTTCCGTGCTGTTCTGCGGTCGCAGTCATCCTCAATATTTGCCGTAAGCTCATGGTCTATGTAATGTCCCGTATAAACAAGGCTGTCTGCCGGCATTGGTTTAAGCACCCTGTTTTTCTGCATACCGTTAAGTATGCGGTAACCTACATATGACTGATGAGTCTGGATTGTGTGGACGCTGCCCTGTGCAAGATGCAGAGCCATCGGCCAGTTGTCCGGGATAGCATTCACCACATATTTCATTCCTGCGTGCAGGGCTGCCTGGGCAGGCCATACATGAGTACCAATAAGCGGAATTTCCTTGGGAATGTTTTTGAAAACCGCTGCCATAAGCTCAGAGTTTTTCTGATCCGAAGCATTGTAGCTGAGCTGACGGAAGCCCTCATAATTCAGCGGCTCCCATAACAGCTTGTTGAACAGTCTGCTTTTCTGCGAAATACGTGAGCCCATGGAATAAAGGTCATTCTGAGCGCCAATGACCTTTGTGCAGGTAGTCTCCGGGAAGGAATTGAGATCCATCCAGTACGGAGTATAGCCCAGTGCATGAGCAGCCGACGCCATAGCTATGGATATACGGTAATGACCGAAGCCCATACGGATATTACCGACTATAATACCCTTTTCCGTGTCAAAGGGCAGTCCGCCGCCCCCCTCGTTCACCCTGATATCATACACACCGAGCGGCTCTGAAAGGCAAGGATTTTTCTGCAGCTTCACGCTGTAATCCGCATTGCTGTCGTCACCGTATTTTTTTGCGTATTTCTGTTTGCTTTGTTCGGCTTTTCTCTGAACGCCGCTGTTCATTTTATTTCCGAAAATAATCTTTGATTTGTCAGTCATTGTGTACCTCCGTTTTCATCTCATCCTCCGGCAAAGTGACGCCGCTGTTCTTCTCGTCTTTCCTGAGCCTATAACCTTTATCCCGGAATCCTTACAGGTATTCAGGAAACTCATTATTCTCATAAAGCATCACTCCATTCCGCTTCTGATAATTTCTGCACATATTCCGTTAACAAATTTTTGCATTTATGTAAAAATCGCTTCATACTATAATAACATTTCCATAATATATTTTCAATGGTAATTTAAAACAAAACCAGTGCCGGCGTACCGCTGGTATCAGTTTTGCCGGAGTTGCTTTACTCTAGCCCGCCAGCTGATACTATCGCCGGCGCAGTAACAAAAGGCTTCTCCCTGGGGGTGCGGGTGTCCAGTGGACACCGCTGCTAAGCAGCAGCACCGACCGAGTCGGCAGACGAGACAGCTGTCAGCGAAGCTGACTGATGAGGAGGAAAGGCAGACGACCCACTCTCTTGTCTGCTGCCTGTGAAAAAAGAAAAACTGTCCCCCTCGTTCGCCCTGCCGGAGCTGAATTTCCGGAGAGTGGGAAAGCTGTTTTCTGACAAATACTTTTATTGTTGCCCGACTCAGGTTATTCAGTATTTTGTTTTGCCAATTATAATTATATCCTGAATCCGTGAAATTGAATTAAATCTTTTTTTAAACCTTCCGGGTTTTCATTTCAGCCAGGCGGCAGGCGTGCGCAGCACGCCTGCCGCCGT
>CACWVH010000237.1 GCA_902764235.1 uncultured Ruminococcus sp. | reverse complement strand
TGGGTGAACAACTTAAAAACCTGAAATGCATAAAACAACGCATTATCTCTGGGTTTTTCAGAACAATCAATAATGAGTTTCACGGATTCAGGTATTACTTCAAAGCGGGTGTTTGTTGCTTTTGCAAGATAGTTCCGGGTAATATTCTTATTATCCATCAGCTCTTTCAGATGAACGCTGATCGTGCCGTAATCATTGATCGTAATAACAGATTTTGAGTTATTCATGCATATCACTCCTGATAGTATTTTACCTGAATCCGTGAAGTTAGTTGTAAGCTTACCGGTTTTTATTCTTTCCAGGCGGCAGGCGGCGGCAATCCGCCGCCTGCCGCTTATGGGTGAGCAACTATTTGACCTGAAATGCATAAAACTGCGCATTCTCTCCCGGATTTTCATAACAAACCAAAATGAGTTACACGGATTCGGGTTTTATTATGAATACTACATCTTGATAATATACATATATAGTGTTACTATATAGATAGTATACAATAAATAAGGTGATAATATGAATATATACACTGTAAGCTTTTTCGGACATCGACAGATCGAAAATCCGTTAATGATCGAAAAAAAGCCGTGAAGCAGGAGTCCGGTACCTCAAGGGTACTTCCTCCGGGCGCACGGCGCAGGTGATGACTCTGTTTTCCTGTTCAGGAAAATATTGCCTTTGTATCATTTGTGCATTATAAATTATAATTTCCTGTATTTTAAAAAGTATTGCATGAATAATCCAAAAATGCGGCAAAAGCCCGGATTATTTGATAAAAACTTGATTTTTTTGCTGTCAGGTATTAAAATAATATAGGAAGATAAACGTCCGTAAGTCGGACACAAGAGAGAAAAAATTAATTGGGGGAAATGTACAATGAATTTTCACGGCAAGGATATTAAGATCTTTACCTGTAATTCCAACAAATCGGTTGCCAAGCAGATCGCTGATTCACTTGGAATTCCTGTGGGCAAATCTGAGGTCACAAGCTTCAGTGACGGTGAGATAGCTGTTTCACTTCACGAGTCAGTCAGAGGCTCTGAGTGCTTCATAGTCCAGTCAACCTGTGCTCCTGTAAATGATAATATCATGGAGCTTCTTATTATGATAGACGCAATGAAGCGTGCTTCCGCTGCAAGAATTACTGCTGTTATTCCTTATTTCGGATATGCACGTCAGGACAGAAAGGCTAAGGCAAGAGATCCGATCTCTGCAAAGCTTGTTGCTGACCTTATCACAAGCGCAGGCGCAGACAGAGTTCTTACAATGGATCTCCACGCTGCACAGATACAGGGCTTCTTCAATATCCCTGTTGACCACCTTGTAGGCGCACCTATCCTTGCAAATTATTTCAAGAATAAGATCGGCGATAATCCTGATGATTATGTTGTTGTATCCCCTGATCTCGGTTCTGTAACAAGAGCAAGAAACTTTGCGACTCGTCTGGGCTGCTCGATCGCAATCATCGACAAGCGCCGTCCGAAGGCTAATGTTTGCGAGGTTATGAGTATTATAGGTGATGTCAAGGATAAGAAGGTTATCCTCGTTGATGATATGATCGACACAGCCGGTACTCTTTGCAATGCTGCTCAGGCTTGTATCGAAAGAGGCGGCGCAACTGAGGTATATGCCGGTGCTACTCATGCGGTTCTTTCGGGTCCTGCTATCGACAGGATCAGAGACAGCGTTCTCAAGGAGGTCGTTCTTCTTGATACTATTGCTGTTCCGGAAGAAAAGTATCTTGATAAATTTACAACTCTTAATGTTGCTCCTGTATTTGCAGAGGCTATTGAGAGAATCTATGAGGATAAGCCTGTATCCACAATTTCAGTCTGATATTGAATATAAGCTGCTTTGCAGCAATAAAAAAGAGCTCAGCTTGACACAGACAGCTGAGCTCTTTTTGTGCTTTATATTTGCTTTATACAGAAAAATATACAGATGGTATAATACAAGCTGTACAAAATTACAGATAGTATTATACAATTTGTATATTTACGGCTGAGAGAAAAATTTCTCCCTGATAAGAGAGCCGTCACGGTTATTATAAATAACGGTGATGTTGTAGTTTTCGCCTGTTGCAGTGCGCAGTTCAGTCAAAGCCTGTTTATACAGTGAGCTGTTTTTCTCAAGATGACTATCGACCTCCTGTGTAACAGCGTCAAGCTGACTTTCGGAATAAGCAGTATTTGATGTATATTCGTATACCATACCGTTTTCGTCTGATTTCACAATAAGCGAAAACAAATGTTCACCATCGTTTAACGCATCGTCTATCTGTTCCTGAACTATTTCTACAAACTCATCAAGTGTAATGGTCCGGGTAGTTTCTGAGCTTGATTCAAATGTAATGTAAGAAGGCTCGGTAGAAACAGAAATTTCCGGTATACTTGAAACGTAGCTGACAATATCGCTGGGAACACTGAGAGATATTTCGGAATTTTTCTTGGCGACTGAAGAACCTGAGGACATCGAGCTGCATCCCACTGCGCAGGAAAGGGCAAGTATGCCGGCAATGACGAGCGCAATAGTGATTCTGCTTTTATAAGGTCTGCCGTTTGTTTCTGACATATTAAACGCTCCTTTATCTGATACCTGAATCCGTGAAACTCATTATTGATTGTTCTGAAAAACCCAGAGATAATGCGTTGTTTTATGCATTTCAGGTTTTTAAGTTGTTCACCCATA
>CACWVH010000236.1 GCA_902764235.1 uncultured Ruminococcus sp. | reverse complement strand
TATGGACAGAGAGCGACTTTTCAGGGTTATCGGTGAGAAATACATAGCCAGAAACGAATTATACGGTTATCTTCCTTTAGGTGTAAATGCAGATGAGATATGGAACACGGTGCTTGAGCAGCGCCGTGCTAAAGCCATAACACTGCCGCTGACAAACGCAAATGGAGAGCTGTACTGGTACACGCTGACGGACAGAATGATAATCGCAAGCGAAAACATAGTAAATGAATTATACGAAAACGATTATACTGACAAGCTGTTAAGCTCAGTTATGACAATCAGGGAAATATTCTTCACGGGATACCTTGAAGGGTCGCAGATATCTGCTCAGGAGGCAGTATCATTTTTGCAGAGAGGTGAAGAAGCCCTGGATGCCGAGGAGCTTATGATACTCAAAAACAGACAGGCAGGGAGCTTTGCTGCAGAGAATATTTACCGTCCTCTGAACAGGGATTATCTTCAAGTTCTCGCACAGATACTGACACACGGTCTTGACAACGGCGGCGGTGAGCTTAGAACCGAGGACAGCGTGGATATTTATTTCATGCAGGGAGAAAGCTATGTTCTGCCGAGTGCCGCAAGGCTGAATGGGTGCATAACCTCTGTCATAAAGACGGCAGATAAGACTATGAAAATAACATACACAATACAGGAAGAATAGCGACAACCTTAGGGAGGTCGCCTTTTTCATACAAATTTTTGAAGGAGCGTGATGCTTAATGAAGGAATTTTGGTACACGATACAGTTTATTTTCACTGTACTCGGCGGATGGTTGGGATATTTTCTCGGCGGCTGTGATGGGCTATTGATTGCACTTGTAGCCTTTGCAGCCATTGACTATATCACAGGCCTTATGTGTGCCGTGAGCGAAAAGAAACTGAACAGCAAGGTAGGCTTTAAGGGTATCTGCCGCAAGGTGCTGATATTCACCCTCGTTGGTGTGGCAAACATCATTGATGTGCAGGTTATCGGCACAGGCAGTGTACTCAGGACGGCGGTGATCTTCTTCTATTTATCGAATGAAGGTGTATCGATATTGGAAAACGCAGCTCACTTGGGATTACCTATTCCAAAGAAGCTCAAGGAAATCTTAGAGCAGCTGCACGACAGAGTTGAGGAGGACAACAAGAATGATTAAGGGAATTGATGTATCATCATGGCAGGGCAATATTGACTTTGCAAAAGTAAAGGCAAGTGGTATTGATTTTGTCATCATTCGTGCCGGGTACGGCAGAGAAACAAGGCAGAATGACAACTGCTTTGAGCTGAATTACAGGAATTCAAAAGCCGCAGGACTTGATGTGGGTGCTTATTGGTATTCTTACGCTGATAGTGCTGAAGATGCCGTCAAGGAAGCAAAAGCCTGCATGGAAGTAATCAAAGGAAAGAAGTTTGAATATCCCATCTACTTCGACCTTGAGGAGCAGAGCCAGTTTGCAAAGGGCAGAAACTTCTGCGACAGCGTTATCAAGGCTTTCTGCGGAGAACTGGAGAAGAACGGCTACCTTGCCGGACTTTACTGCTCCACATACTACCTGAACAATTACATCTCAAACGCAGTAGCAGGTAAGTTCGCACTCTGGGTAGCGCAATATAACAACCGCTACACATACACAGCAAACAAGTACGACATCTGGCAGTATTCTTCCGAGGGTAGAATTAACGGTATCTGCGGAAATGTGGACATGGATTATTGCTACACTGATTATCCTGCTATTGTTAAGAACGGCGGATATAACGGGTACAAGAAGGCTACGAAGAAAACCACATCAACGGCGACCACAGCTAAAAAGAAAACGGTTGATGAACTTGCAAAAGAGGTCATTGCTGGAAAGTGGGCAGCTGGAGATGAACGTAAGCAGAAGCTGACTGCGGCAGGTTATGATTACAGCAAGGTTCAGGCAAGAGTAAATGAGCTTATGGCAAAGCTGGCTCTCAAATCCGTGGACGAGATTGCAAAAGAGGTAATTCAGGGTAAGTGGGGTAACGGTGACGAGCGCAAGCAAAAGCTTACCTCTGCCGGATATGATTACGGCAAGGTGCAGGCAAAAGTCAATGAACTGATGAAAAATCAGTAATACGAATAAGGCAGACACTCTTTACTTTTGCATGGGTGTCTGCCGAATATTTTTAACGGAGGTATGATTTATGAACGAGGTCAAGAAAAACGATAAGGATGTTTCAATCAGCGAAAAATATCTTCTCAGTATCAAAGAAGCCGGAACATATTTCAACATCGGCACAAAGAAAATGCGCCGTCTTGCCGAGGATAGTCTCGAAGGTTTTTCCGTATTCTGCGGAAATCGCTATCTGATAATAAGAACAAAATTCGAGGAATTTATCTGCAAAACTTCTACGATATAGTTTCATTTTGTTTGCC
>CACWVH010000235.1 GCA_902764235.1 uncultured Ruminococcus sp. | reverse complement strand
GATTTAGACGCAATTTCAAGTATATCACGTGGAGCCTCGTGACGCTTTGTTTTATTCACATTTTATCGCTTCTTACCCACACTTTTTAGGGAAGAGCCATTTTTTATTATTTTTTTTGAAAAATACCTTGCATTCATTTATAGTTATGATACGGATCCATGCTCCGAAGGCATCGACATTTTTCAGGTTGCTGATATTATTGAAAAGCTTGATAAATACCTCCTGAGTAATATCCTCAGCGTCATCCTTATTTCCTGCTATAAGCCTTGCAGCAGCAAATATTTTCGGATAGCATATTTCTATCAGCTCTTCAGTTGCCGATACATCACCGTTTTTGGCTTTTTCGATCAGTTCACGGCTGATAATTTTTATTTCGCTCATAAATTGCCCCCCTCAGACAAAAAATGAAATATTTATCACGATTTTTTCATTTATAAACAAATTATAACACAAGTTATTTCCAAATTAAACTATTTAAGAAAATTTATTAAATATTGACTCGGCTGTCGCAAAAGCAACATTTAAGCGACAGCCCTAAAAAAGTCAAAACCAGAACAATCCATTTTTACACAAATATTAAAAACTTGTTGAAAACAAGACAAAACATTAAGAGGGTGGGCAAAAGCTCATCCTCTTTTTGGTAAAATATCATAATTTTAGTTTAGCTAAGCGGTCAGAATCTTGAATAAGGGAATGTTAAAACGCTGAGAATTTGAACGATTCCTCCGAAGCTCAATGCCCTCGTCGGTTCGTATTCTTTCTGTGGCTGCTTTTTTCTGTCTTTCCATTTCCCTTGCTATATACAAATTCAATGTTCAAAAGTCTTGCCGTATTCGTCAGAAATTCTACTGCTTCGTTTAATGTTGATGATTCTGAAAGATCGTATTTACGGCTTATTTCGGGAAGCTCGGCGTCAAGCTTTGCTGTCAGCTTACGAAGATTTTTCTCTGAAAGCATTGACTGGGCTACCCTTTCGGGCTACCCGGTCTTTCTTTTTTTGAGGCTTATTGCGACAGCCCCTTTTCTTTTTATTTCTTGCCGGTGAAAATCCCTGAAACCGGCTCAGATGTCATC
Organism: uncultured Ruminococcus sp.; assembly: GCA_902764235.1. GTDB lineage: Bacteria > Bacillota > Clostridia > Oscillospirales > Acutalibacteraceae > UBA1213. The sequence continues at coordinate 1,368 of CACWVH010000235.1, read as the reverse complement.
CGGAATTGCTTCCACATACGGAATTGCTTCCACATAATAGGTCTGACTATTATCAGGGTTATCCTCCTGGTTATCCTCTGCCACGTAATCCGGGCTGTCGTCGGTAGCTTCGTTTACAGTATGATAATGCAGATAATCATTCTTCTGATCTGTATACTTATAATTTTCAAAGCTATCAAGCTTTTCACGCAGCTTACTGATTTCCTCCGGACTTCTTCCTTTGATGGAAATGTAAATATTCTCAAAGGATGAAAGCTCCATAGCCTTGATATCAAAATCAGTCATACTTGAGGGCAGATAAATATTATCTACATTGGAAATACTCTCTCTGAATGCTGTAATGCCTTCGGGAACATAAAGGTTTCCGACAGGGAACTGATTATCAAGGCTGAGGGAATATTCCTTTCCCTTTGTAAGCAGTATGCCTTCATCATATTCAACATATACATTTTCGGTTTTTGTAATAGAATAAACTGTTGTGGTATTTTCATCAACATTCTCTGAATTGTATGTATACTCGGATGGTTTGAAGCCTATATTGAAAACTCCGTTCTCCTTATTACTTCCCATGATAAGGTGATATGTATCTTGTGAAGCCGGGTAGAAAAGATTATTGTTGTAAATATCGGAGGTGGATTCTCCGAGCTCAGTATCACAGTACAGAGTTATGTCATTAAGCTTTGGTGATCCTGAAAAAACTCCCGAGGGCAACTCTATACATTCCTTCGGCAGAACGACCTTTGACAGTTCCTTGCAGTTTGAGAATGCATCCTCGCCGATCTCCATAACATTCGGGAACTGCTTCGGAAAATCTATCTCCTTGATATTTGTTCCGTAAAAAGCGCCTGCTCCGATCTTGGTGACATATTTGCCGCCGTGTATTTCTTCAAGCTTCTTATAATATCTCCAGAACATTTTGTCAGGTATTTCCGTCAGATATTCGGGAAGATATACAGAGCGAAGGTTATCGTTTATTAAAGAAACTATATCAATGGATTTGAGAAGATCTGACTTCATTCTTGTGACAGGATACTTCACGCCGTTGTATTCACATTCTGAGGGAAGGACAAGCTTCTCATAGCTGCCGTTGAAATCATCGTTGAGCTTAATAAGAGTTGCCTCATTTGCATTGGGATAGATCCTGAAGGTATATCCGCCGCCTTCTCCGATCATAGAACCACTGTAATCCTTTTCAAGATTATTTGCGGCAGGCGCTGTCTGAGCCTGAGAGGAGGCTTCTCTTTCAATATAGATTATACTCGGCTCAACACTTCGTTCAACTATTCTGTCACGATATTCTATAACACGCTCTGTTATCGTTTCGGGGGGTGAGGAGACTACGCTTGGCTCCTGATAAACGTAAACTGT
>CACWVH010000234.1:762-3204 GCA_902764235.1 uncultured Ruminococcus sp. | reverse complement strand
ACGGCGGCAGGCGTGCTGCGCACGCCTGCCGCCTGGCTGAAATGAAAACCCGGAAGGTTTAAAAAAAGATTTAATTCAATTTCACGGATTCAGGTATTAGTATAATATCTGGTTCTGATCTGTTCAGGCGGCAGGTGTGCTGCTGTCCCGTAAAGTCTACACATTTCCTTTGGGACAATGGCTCTTAAAGCCTTTAAGTCTGCTGCCTTCATGTCCGTTTGCAGCGGCGCTCAGAAAACTTTAAGTTGACGCCATTGCCTCGTGGGGAAGCTGTCAGCGCAGCTGACTGATGAGGGGCATAAGCGGAGCGCAATTAATGTCTCGCCTGCCGGCTCGGTCGGGGCTGCTGCTTTACAAAGGCTGCAAGCTTTATCTCATTTATCCTTACGGATGGACGCTTTGCCGGCGCAAAGCACACCACATCCGCCCCTGCGGGGCATCTTCCCCTCGAGGGGAAGGCTTAAGAGTCGGCTCTCCGGAAGAACCGTCGCTGACACAGCGCCACGCCGGTTATCGGTTTTTCACATCTCCGGAAATAACACGTGCAAGCTGCTGCATCATGTCCGGAATATCTATAGGCTTTGCAATGTGTCCGTCCATTCCTGCGTCTTTTGCAGCCTGAATATCCTCGACAAAAGCGTTTGCCGTCATTGCTAAAACAGGTATCTTCGCCAGCTCCTTGTTTTTCAAAGCCCGGATGGCTCCGGTGGCTTCATATCCGTTCATTACCGGCATCTGTATATCCATCAGAACAGCCTTATATTCTCCGGGCTGCGAGGCTGCGATGAAGTCATATGCCTGTTTGCCGTTTTTCGCTGTATCCGGCTCAAAACCGGCTTCTCTCAGTATCATTTCTGCAATCTCACGGTTTATCTCATTATCATCCACCAGCAGTATCCTGATCCCTGAGAAATCAATGCTCTCCGTTACCTCCGGCGTACCGACGTCTGTTTCGGGAATATCCTCTGCAAGAGGAAACTCAAAGGTGAGAGTAAATTCTGTACCCTTGCCCTTTTCTGAAAATACACTGATTGTACCGCCCATCATATCAACGATGCTTTTGGTTATCGCCATGCCCAGTCCGGTACCCTGAATATCTGAAGCGGTTTTTTCTCTTGAATAAGTCTCAAACACTTTTTCTGCAAATTCCTTGCTCATACCTGTTCCGGTATCCTTTATGTGCAGCTCATAGGAAGCGGTACACTCCGAAGAACCGATCTGCGTCAGCGTAACAGTGACCATGCCGCCTTCGGGGGTGAATTTGTACGCATTGCTCACGAGATTCAGCAATACCCTGTTCAGGTGCCCGGCGTCGCACATTACAATGCGGTCTGTCACATCTGCGGTATTGATTTCAAAGTGAATGCTTTTTGAAGTCATCTGGGCAGAGAACATATCACCTACCCCTGCAAGCAGGCTTACCAGATCTGTTCTATCCGGGGTCAGCTCCATTTTGCCGCTTTCGATACGGCTCATATCAAGCACATCATTTATCAGCGCCAGAAGCTGCTGATTGGAGCTTTCGATCTTCTGAAGGTATTCATTGACCTTGTCAATATCCTTTTCTTTTTTTGCCAGATTGGTATATCCGATAATGGCATTCATAGGCGTGCGGATATCATGGCTCATATTTGACAGGAACATGCTTTTTGCACGGCTTCTTTCCTCTGCCAGTGCTCTAGTCCTGATATGAGTTTTTTCCCGTTCGGTAATGAATCTGTAGATACTGAACATAATAAGCAGTGCGGCAGCAATGACCGCCATCTGCATCATACTGCTGCTCACTATACTTTTGCTGACCTCATCCATCTTCTGCTGAAGATATTCAGAGGTTTCTGCTGTTTCATTATCATCCGGTACGATACCGTGTTCGTAAAGCTCGGTCTGATTATAGCTGTACAGATCGTCAATTGCCTGTCTGGTGGTGTTTTCGGCAGTCTGACGGAACCACAGCACCGATGTGAAAAAGATCAGGAACAGCAGTGCTATCCATACCGTAGTTGTTTTTCCGAAGCGTCCTTTTTTGTCATGGCTGAAAACCATCCTGAAAAACAGCAGACCAAGAACACTCCATACAATCAGTATCAGATAAGACTCAGCCGGGAGACCGCCGACCGTCCATATATTCGGCACCATAAAGCAGATGAAAAACAGCAGGGAAATTATCATTCCTGCAATTCCGGTTACAGTGACTTTTATGTTTTTCTCCTGTTTTGCCAGCTTGAACGCTGCCGCAGAGGTATACAGATATGCGATCAGCGCACCGACAGTGTTCACGTCCACTATCCATCCGATGGCAGCCCTGCCTGCAAATGGAACGATCATTGAGATAAGTATAACCTCAATCCGTGAAACTCATTATTGATTGTTCTGAAAAACCCAGAGATAATGCGTTGTTTTATGCATTTCAGGTTTTTAAGTTGTTCACCCATAAGGTGTAGC
>CACWVH010000234.1:0-717 GCA_902764235.1 uncultured Ruminococcus sp. | reverse complement strand
GGACGGCGGCAGGCGTGCTGCGCACTCCTGCCGCCTGGCTGAAATAAAAACCCGGAAGGTTTTAAAAAACGATTTAATTCAATTTCACGGATTCAGGTTATATACATAATTACAATTAAAACCGATCAGCCTGTGTTGGCTGCAACAGAGCTTTCATTGGGATGTCTGTTATGTGTGCCTGTTCCTTGTTCATTCTGACTGCTGCTGTCGAAGAAGGGCATCCGCAGAATGCGGACGCAACAAAAGAGAATAACCACCGCATTACGGTTGGTGCAAAATAATTCCGGGACTTTTCAGAATTATTGTTTTCGCACACACTTTGGGATATGGCATAATAGAATAACACAGACCGTGATTCACAAAAGTGTGTGTATGAAGAAAGTTTTTAAAGACAGAATTGACAGCGGAGGCACTCCGCCGGCACGGTTAGTGTAAAATATTTCTGGGACTTTTAAACCATAAATAATGTAAGCAGTTCAGGCTCAAAAAGTCTGACAGTGCACGGGAAAAACTTTATCAGGCTGACTAAGCCGTGAATCAAGGGTCCAGCACCCCAAGGGCACTTCCTCCGGGCGCGTCACGCTCACGGAAATCAATTTTTAAAATCTTCTTATATATATACCTGAATCCGTGAAGTTAGTTGTAAGCTTACCGGTTTTTATTCTTTCCAGGCGGCAGGCGGCGGCAATCCGCCGCCTGCCGCCGTCCCCAAATATC
>CACWVH010000233.1 GCA_902764235.1 uncultured Ruminococcus sp. | reverse complement strand
CACCTTATGGGTGAACAACTTAAAAACCTGAAATGCATAAAACAACGCATTATCTCTGGGTTTTTCAGAACAATCAATAATGAGTTTCACGGATTCAGGCTTAATTGAAACCGCATGATCTGTAAGCTTCTGTCCCGGTTTTGTGATCCTGTAGGATCATACCTTTCCCCAGTCTCTGAGATAATCGTCAAATTCCTCGTCTGACATGGGTGCAGGAGAAACATCTTCATAATTTTCAGTTTCCTCTGCCTTGGCAGCTCCTGCTATCTCATCAAAATTAGCGTCAACACCAACGCTCTTTTCTGCATATTCATTTATCATTGATGTTGTCGGGTCGTCAAGAAGGGTATCATATATATCATCTGCAACGATAAGGTCTACCGGGTCGGCATTCATTACCTTCCTGACCTCCTCATTGGATACCTTTTCCTCTGTTTTCTCATTGAACCAGCCGCTTGATTCATTATCCTCAAGCCAGCCCATCTTCTGTACTCTTGCTCTGAAAAGCACCTTCTGGATGTTCTGTGAGCCGACGGAGATTGCGTTCATGGTCTTGATTGCTCCGCTGAGGTCTCTCATTGCAAGATTCCAGTCTCTTTCGTTTTCTATCTCAATCAGACGCTTTTTGGCGTGCTTTATCATAACAAGTGAAAGATATGCATTTTTAAGTCTTTTTTCGGATTTCCTTGTGCTCTGATTCCTTTCACGCTCATATTTCACAGCATTGGATTCCGCAACAACCTTCATTACAAACTGTTCCTCAAGCTTATTGAGTCTTACCTTTGTTTCAAAGACCTTGTCTCTGAAATCGCTGTCCTCTCTGCGTGCCTTTTTCTTGTCCAGATCCTTACGCTTTTTCTGTATATCGCTGAGCTTTTTGCTGTCGTCGATATATCTTTCGGTTTTTGCTATTTCCTTGTCAAGCTTTTCCTGTGCTCTTTCTGCCTTACTCTTAAAAAATCCCATTTTGTCTTACCTCCTGTCAGTTGCTTATAAGATGTTTTTCGGGTTCGTTAGCTATGCCTTCGTTATCAAGATCCTCTTCCATTCCGGCTATATCGTCATCAAGCTTCTGCTGCTGCTCCTTGAGATACTCTTCATAAGCCTTCATGCCCTCTTCCTCAGACTTCTGCTCTATCTCATCCTGGCGGATTATGTCACGATAGGTGGTGACATCCCTGAGCATCTTTCTGATGATACGGGGATCGGAATGGATCGCATCAATGGATGCGTCAAGCTCTGAGAACAGGTCCTCGAATTCAAATACCTGGTCATGAAGCTTTTTCATATTATCGACATACTGCTGGCTTATTCTTTCTATCTCCTCACGTTCCTTTTCGGTAGTGATGCTGTTGATGGAAAGAAGGGCATTTTCGGTATTGCCTATTGCTCTCTGCATTTCCTGAACATTTGCGTTCATTCCGGAGATACTTGTCTTTACTCCGTTGATCTGGCTTTTCAGCTCATTTACCTTTGAGAAAACAGCAGCATAATCCTGCAGATCAGGTGATGACTGCTGTACCTCTGCCGGACTCATGCGCATGATCTTTTCATATTTATCCTTATGGATTATGCTTTCTTCCTTAGCGATCTTCTTTGCCTCAGAATAATCCTGCTGCAATTTTGCAAGCTTTTCATTCAGCTTGCCCATATTATCCTGATAAGCCGCAATCTTTCTGTTGAGGTCAGCGATCAGTCTGTAATGCTTTACTATCTCAAGACGTTGGTTGAGTATCTCATCCTTATTTTCCATATCGGATTCCTTGATCGGCTCATGTCCCTTTGTAATACCGAATTTTATCGCCTTCATATAGGTCTCGGCAACAAGGAAATGTCCCTCGCACATTTCGTTTTCGATATGCTCCGCAAAGAAGAAAAGCTCCTTGTCTATGGAATCGCTTTCCGCAAGCATAAGCTGAGATGAGGTCTGCTTGCTGATGACAGCCTTTACTACCTTGATATCCCTGTCAAATCCCGAAAGCTCGGCATTCGGCAGCTTTTCCTCAGAAACGCTTGATCTGATCCTCTGGACGCTTATACTGTCAAGGGCGTCACATATTTTCATCATATTCTGTCTTGTTGCATCCATCTGCTTTTTCGGATCCTCTTTTACTACCACTGGCTCCGGTGCAGCTTCCTTTTTTGGTTTTCCAAACAGTAAACCCATTTTTTATTACCTCCGTTATTATTAATTATTCAGCTGATTGTAAAAGTCAAAAAATCTTCTGTTTATGCGGATAAACAGCTTTTTAATTTACAATTTTTTCTCCGCCGGCGGCGCAGAAAATAACTACTTATATCTTAGGCGGCAAAAAACACTCGCCAATTTACAATTGATTAATTATTCTTACCTGAATCCGTGAAGTTAGTTGTAAGCTTACCGGTTTTTATTCTTTCCAGGCGGCAGGCGGCGGCAATCCGCCGCCTGCCGCCGTCCCCAAATATC
>CACWVH010000232.1 GCA_902764235.1 uncultured Ruminococcus sp. | reverse complement strand
AAACCTAGTTGTTCGATTTCCAGATATAGTAACTCGAAAAAAAATAATTGATATGGCCGATAACATTTCAGACAGAATTAACATAAATAAAAAGATAAATGAAGAATTTGAAAACCACAATTTTATAAGTGGTTATTAACCCTCACAGGGTTTTAATAAAATCCTCCAAAAGCCTTGAAAATAAAGAGTTTATCGCAAAATGCTCACCTTAACTTATTATACGATTTCACTTATGCTTATTCTTCCCTTGGAAGCTGATAAGGGCAAACACAAGGGAAAGAAAATCTGATAACAAGATATAACAGAATGTGGCAATCGGAGAACTGTGACGTATGTGCGAATATATTATACTGGAGGATTTATTATATGGACAAGTACATTTTTGATGAGAGTAATGGTTTATGGTATGAATTGCAGGGAGATTATTATATCCCTTGTCTGATACTTTCCGAAAAAGAAACACAGCCTATCGGTTTGTGGGGACAACGCCACAAGCAGTATCTAAAGGAGCATAAGCAGTTCCTCTATACCACAATGCTGATTGAGGGTACACTAAACTCCTACCTTGCAGATATTGACAGACAGGCACAGGAGCGTTTGCTCCTGCTGACAAAGCAAATTGCAGAGCAGGAAAATGTGACCGAGCAACTGAAAGCAGATAATGCTATGCTGTGGGTACAGAAAATGAATGAAATTCAGTCCAGAGTTAGAGAAATCATTTACAGCGAGATTATCTACGCATAACAGAATGAGTGATTGGGGCGGTAAGCCAGCTTTTGGCTTACTGCCCTTGTCTGCTCATAAGCAAAATAAAGAAATACCGTCAATGGCAGTGCTTGCACTGTTCATCGAGACCATTGACGGTATTGCGTATTTTGCTATCGCTGTCCGTGGCTTTTTTCAATTTTAAACGTTGCTTAAAACAACTTATTGTGTTAAAATATATGCTGATACAAATAAGAGTTTAGGAGGAACCGAAACTATGACAGCCTCAATGCGTTTAAGATAAGCTGGCAATAAAAAAAGCAGAATCTATCCCCGATGATAGGCTTTTTTGTTGTGCTTATTTATACGATATTGAGCATTCATTAGTTACGGTGAGATATAAGTTATTTAACTATACCTTTATTTAACTATGTCTTTAATATGAATGTTTCCAAATTGTATGTATGCAGACCAAAAGCCACATTGTGGATTTTGGCCTGCATTTTTTATTGCCTAGAATGCTGTTCAAAATAGAAATTCAAGCAAAATAATATGCAGGAGATAATATAAATGGAAAAATACAACAATTGGAAACTTAAGTTTTATACAATATGGGCAGGGCAGGCAGTATCATTAATCACTAGTGCCATCCTGCAAATGGCGATTATTTTTTACCTTACAGAAAAAACAGGATCTGCGATGGTCTTGTCTATGGCTTCACTTGTAGGTTTTTTACCCTATGCGGTCTTTGGACCAGCCATTGGTGTATTAGTGGATCGTCATGATAGGAAGAAGATAATGATTGGTGCTGATTTAATTATCGCAGCAGCTGGGGCCGTGCTAGCTATTGTTGCATTGTATATGGAGTTACCTATCTGGATGGTTATGGTAGTATTGTTCATCCGTAGCATTGGAACAGCTTTTCATACCCCGGCTCTCAATGCGGTTACTCCACTTTTAGTACCAGAAGAACAGCTTACGAAATGTGCAGGCTATAGTCAGTCTTTGCAGTCTATAAGCTATATTGTTAGTCCGGCGGTTGCAGCACTCTTATACTCCGTTTGGGAACTAAATGCTATTATTGCCATCGATGTATTGGGTGCTGTGATTGCATCTATTACGGTAGCAATTGTACGTATTCCTAAGCTAGGTGATCAAGTGCAAAGTTTGAAACCAAATTTCATAAGAGAAATGAAAGAAGGAATGGCTGTACTACGGCAAAATAAAGGATTATTTGCTTTATTACTCGTTGGAACATTATATATGTTTGTTTATATGCCCATAAATGCATTATATCCTTTAATCACTATGGAATATTTTAATGGTACACCGATGCATATTTCTATTACGGAGATTGCTTATGCCTCTGGTATGTTGATAGGGGGTCTATTATTAGGGTTATTTGGGAATTACCAAAAGCGAATCTTATTAATAACGGCATCAATTTTTATGATGGGGATAAGCTTAACCATTTCAGGATTACTTCCTCAAAGTGGATTTTTCATATTTGTAGTCTGCTGTGCAATAATGGGGCTTTCGGTTCCGTTTTACAGCGGTGTGCAAACAGCTCTTTTTCAGGAGAAAATTAAGCCTGAATATTTAGGACGTGTATTTTCTTTAACTGGAAGTATCATGTCTCTTGTTATGCCAATTGGGTTAATTCTTTCTGGATTCTTTGCTGATAGAATCGATGTAAATCATTGGTTTTTACTATCAGGTATTTTAATTATTTGCATTGCAATAGTTTGCCCAATGATAACTGAGATTAGAAAATTAGAT
>CACWVH010000231.1 GCA_902764235.1 uncultured Ruminococcus sp. | reverse complement strand
TTTTCATTCTTTCCATATTATAGCATAGTTTATTGCCTTTATAATTCATTATTCTAATAAAGAATTATATTTTGCGATTAAATCAGTGTTTCCCTAATTTAATTTTTCCGTCCTTAGGCTGAAATCCAATGTATCGGTCTTTTTCTTCTGTGAGCTTATCAATATCCTTTTCATCTATCATCAGAAACTCGACTTTCACACCAAGAAACTCCGCTCTCTTTTTCATTTCATCGTATTCCGCATAAGGTGAATGCATCCGTGTATGTCTGTCAATTATAGTTTTGTCCTTTAGCTTCAATCTATCAATCAATAGCTTTTTGTCACGTTCCTTTATAGTTACCATTGCATAATCGCTGTATATCTTTGCTGAAAAGAAAAGCGGACAGGCATACAGCTTTGGTATTGCAGAAAGGTCAAATCTTATTACGCAGTTTTCACCCTGCGAACGGATCAGCCTGCTATAAGGAATGTTGCCCTCATAGATCGGATTGCTTTTGTATTTTTTAAGCTGTTCGCTAATGGACAGTTTTTTCATTCTGAACTTTTTCTGATTTGTGTGCATACTCAGTTTGAAGTAGCTTTTATCAAGAAGTGATTTCCGGTGTTGCTTGTGCATCAACATAAAAATAACCTTCAGAAGAAAGAAAAAGGGATTTTTCGACTTTTTTATTTTCTGCTGTAAAGCAATAACTTCATCAGTCTTTGCAATAGGTGGATGATACTTAAAATAGTGTTCTTCAAATTTCTGAAACTCACTCCTGAATGAAGGTGGAGACTTTTGTTGTTTTGCGGTTGTCTGTACGTTTTCCAATTTTGGCAGTCTGTAAAATCCCATTTTCTTTTCGAGATACTCTTTCGTGTAGACATCACCGAACTGCTTCGCAAGAGTGTCAGCCCTGATTTTTTTCTTTTCACCATTTTTCTGAAATACTATGTGCCTGTCAGAATATCGTAGTATATGAAAACCTTTGATCTGCATAAATTCGATAAACTCATTTTTGGTGTTGCAGAGTTTTACTGCTTCATCGAGTGCATGGCATAATTCAACTTTCCATGACTTACCCTGTTCCGCTAATTTCTGTGTTGCCTGATCTATTCCACGCAGTCCGGTTGTTTCATCAATCACAGATAAGCCATACTGTCTGCAAAGCCTGTCACTCTCAGAACGAAAATTTTTAAGAGTAGTCTGATTACCGAGCCATTTACTTCCGGTTTCCAAGCTGACAGAGTTTATCAGAAAATGATTATGTATATGGTCACGGTCAACATGAGTTGCAACAATAATTTCAAATCCCGGTGCAACACATTCCGCCAGTTCTTCGCCGATCTTGTGAGCAAGCTCCGGTGTGATTTTTTCATTTGGCGAAAAACTCTGGACATAGTGGTGTGCCAAAATCTGATCGTTTTTGTTAAAAGCAATTCTTGTTGCCTCAAATTGCATAACAAGGCTATCAGGACTATCATTAATACAATTAAAAAAGCTTGACTGAATACATTTTTCATCTCCGCTTTTTGTTTCCGGTGAAAGAATATATTTTATAGACTTGATAACATATTCCGGAGATTTGATCGCCGACTTTACCGATTTAACCGTTGCCATTAACATCAACTCTTTCCATAAGCTTATCAATTTTTCTTTCAAGGCTTTTTATGCTGCCTTCCTTTTCGTCATATGTTGCATTTATAACTTTCTTCATCAAAACAAGAACTGCCTCCATCTGTTTCCGCACTGCTGCCATATCGTTTTTTGTCATGAAACGCTGACTGTTAGCAATGTAAGCGATCTGATTTATATTTGTCCCTATCTTCTTGATTTGAAAAATAAGATCAAGTATATTTTCTGTCTGCATTATTTTCTTATCAGAAGCGGATTTGACCAAATACCTTGAAAGGCTCAGGTGTGCTACATCCGCTTTTTCCTGCAATTCTTTTTTCTCTGTCGGTGTAACTCTTACGCAGATTTCTACAGTCTTTTTTTCTTTCTCCATTTATTTTTCACTCCTTGTTTTTTGAGTTTTTTTAACATTACCATTTCCCCTTCAAAAAGCCCATTTTTTGCAATTATGTGTTTTGTAGAGGGGAAAGATGAGCAAGCATAGATTTGTGATATCCATAGGATATACAAATCAGCTTGGCGGTGAAATCCCCACACCCCTTTCTGATTTTGAAAATATTCAAAAATAGGAAAAATCATAAATCGCTCCGCTCACCATAAATAAAAAATCCTGAAATTCTTGTTTTACTGCTTTTGATGTTTTTTAAATTTTTACAAATTAGGGCAGAGCCGCATTTTGTCAAAAATTCAAAATATCAAAATTCGGGAATTCTTGTTTTTAACAAATCCCTGAATATACCATCAGAAGAAGAAAATGTAAAAGGCTTCTTTAACTGAATATGCTAATCCGGATTTGTGTTCAAGGTTGCAAGATTGTATGTATAGAGATTTTTTGCAATGTTGCAAGGTTGCAAAATTTCCTAATACATACAATCTTGCAATGTTAATTTGGAAGCTGCCAAAACCAAGTTTTCTTTTTGAATGATT
>CACWVH010000230.1 GCA_902764235.1 uncultured Ruminococcus sp. | reverse complement strand
TAATTCATTAATCGGCGTTTGGGGTGTGGGGCGCGGCCCCACGCAGAACCACTTTGGATTTCCTTACATACTCGGAAATGCCATTTATTCAGTGTTTCCTTAAAAACAAATAGAAAACTGCTGATTTTTTTGTGGAGTGTAATTATAAGACAGAGGTGTCAGCTTATATGAAAAATATATATGTAATACTTATTAACCTGTTTTTCAGTTTTCTGCTTGATATAGTATCATTTGTAAGAAGTATTAATATCTCGCTGAGGTATGACGTTTTAAACTATGCGGAATGGTTCAGGGATTCCTCACAGATGACGTGTATTTTCATATTTGTATATGTGATAATGATCTTTGTTATCAGTATATTTAATCTGACAGTATACTACCGGTTCAAAGGAGAAGGAAAACTCAATGGTAAGCTCTCCTTTTTTATTTCAATGCTTTTGCCGTATGTTTTTACTGTTCTGACATGGATACCGCTGCCTGTGGTGCGTTAGCAGGGGGAATGATATAATGCTGAAGAATAAAAAAATACTGGCAGCAGGAATATTGACAGATATAATCATTATGAGCATAGTATGCATATTTAATGTTGTTTTGAAGATCAGCTCTTATTCGGCTGTTACAGATCATATTGAAAGTATTGAACTGTATAATGCTTATATAATCGGGCATATGTATGTATTCTTTTTTATGGTGATAATGACTGTAATTTTTAATATCATGCAGTACAGCCGCTACAAAAAGACCAGACCGGAAACAAATGCTGCATCCGATAAGAAGTATATTTCTGACAATATACTTGTATCGTTTATAGTATTTATTATATGGGTCGTTATTTACGGCATTATAGTGTTTTTCTGACCCACTGACACGGAGGTAAAAATGAAAATACACAGTATTATGAAATATATAGCAGGCGTTGTCTGTTTGCTGATGCTGATAGCGGCAGCGGCGACACCTGTTGTCAGGCTTGCAATGACCGGGGATAACTTTGAAGAGGAAAAACAGCTTTTTGAACAGGCAGTGCAGGATGATATGCAAAGCCTTATGCCGGAGTTCAAGATAATTTCAGAGGTTACCCGCTTTCTTCCGGAGGATAGGGCAGAAATTTATTTTCATGTCCTGAGAAAACAGAAGGGCGCTGAGAAAAATGATACAGAATATACCAATGCACAGATCATTGCCCATGTGAGGAATTTCTGTCTTGATTATCTTGAAAAGCACAGGGACAGCGATCTGTATAAGGTTCTCGGTAGCAAAGCTCCGGATAAGGATCTGAATACAAGGCTGACCGTTTATGTTTCCATGGAGGATGAGCAGTACCGTTCATGGGAAAATCTGAATAATCTTTCGTTTACCAATGACTACCGTTCTCATGTCAATGCGACTGTATGGGATGAAACAGGACGGCTGTTTGATAAGCTGACAAGCCCTGATATGGTAATAACAATGAATGACCTTATGAATTTTACGGATGTCAGTCAGATATACGTCAAGGATATCATTGCAGAAAACGGCGATGGATACGATTTTTCTGCTTTCAGAAACCTGAAGCACCTGTATTTGTCAGAGCTGAGGGAAAGTGACACAGAAAAAATCGCAGCAATAAAGTCAACATTGCCGCAGGGGTGCAGATTCTGGGTATATGATACACCGAAAAGACTGAAAGAGGTGAAGTGATGTGTTAAAAACAGCTAAGCCAAAGAGTAAAAAGAATTTCAGGACAGCTGTTATTATTCCTGATATAGTATTCATATGGAACGCATTTATCATACTGTTTATTGCAAGATTTTTGGTAGGCTCAGAATTATATATCAGTTCAGTGTCGTCGTCTCCGTATTATTATCAGCTGAATTCGGCACCTGAGCGTGTACTGTTCTTTAAGCAATCAATGTATGTACTGAGAATAGTAATATATTTTTTGCTTGCACTTTTTATACTCTGTAACTATATAGTATTTCGTCAGACAGCAAAAAAAGCTCCGGAAATATCCGGACCGGTCAGAACGCTTTTTCCTGCAAAGGCAGTGAATATATTTCTGGTCGTGCTGAACAGCATATCCTCCGCAGCGACAGGCATACTTCTGACAATAAAGCTTGATGCATATGCTGATTCAAAAACAGAGTCGTTTCAGATGTTAGACTACCTTGAACAATTGAATCAGATCGCTTCACAGATATGGTGGCTGCTGATACTTGAATTTGTGATTACAGTAATGCTTTTTATCTTCGGAAAGCTGTCTGACAGACAGACCCTGCAGCTCTTGTGCCTGTGCCTTATATCATTTCTACCCTTTATAGTATGTACATTGCCATTTATAAACTGACAACTAAGGTACTGCGCCGCAGGTCACGGAAATCAATTTTTAAAATCTTCTCATATAATTTTATTTTTTTTGATACCGAAGGGGTGCGGGGGGCGACCGGAAAGCCCCCGCGTTTCGCTTCAAATGTAAGAAAAAAGGTTAAATAGTGTCTGCTTTTTTCTCCCGAAGAGATTAGAAATACCGATAAACAGTAGAGTTTCAGGGTAAGACATGGTATAATAAGTGCAAGGAAAAATA
>CACWVH010000229.1 GCA_902764235.1 uncultured Ruminococcus sp. | reverse complement strand
AATGAGAATATTATCAAATCATTGTAAATCCAAACCCACGGATCGGGACACACTCTCCAGTTCCGTGGGTTTTCTATACACCGGTTATTTGACGCTTACCTATAGACTTGTTCAGACTAATTCAGACCTACTTGCAATAATCCGGCAGCGTGTCAGACCATGGCAACAGGCTGTCCAACTGGTTGTCTGACGGATCATTTCCAAGTTTAGGAAGTTCTGTCAGAAGATATGACAGATATCCGAATACATTAAGTCCGTTAAGATTTGCTGATTCAATAATGCTGTAGCATCTTGCGCTGGCATCGGCACCTTTGTCAGTATCTGAAAATAACCAATTCTTTCTTCCGATAACGAAAGGCTTGACAGCGCGTTCTGCACGGTTGTTGGTAAGCTCTAATTTTTCATTAAGCAGTACATTGTTTAGCTGAGTTTTCTGATTTAAAGAGTATGTTACTGCTTTTGCCAGATTTGAGCCGCCTGCTGCATAAATATTTTCAATGTAGTTCCAGTATTCATCAAGCAACGGTTTCAGGATTTCAGATCTTTTGGGGATTCGCTGATCTTCGGGCAGCTCCTTTAAACCCTCGTCTGCGGCAAAAATTTTGCCGATCAGTGCGAGGGCTTTTTCTGCCCGTGTATCTTCGCTTTTAACGCCTTTGGGCAAGCAATCCGTAAACTTGCGTCTGGCATGAGCCCAGCAGCCGACTCTTACAGCATTTTCAGCAAAATTGTAAGCCGGATTGCCGTCAGTCTGCAAATATCCTGAATAGTCTCCTAAAATGTCCTTTACCACCTGCCCGGATTTTGTGGCATGATGAAAGTACAAAGACATTTTATGCTCCGAATATTTGCCACTGCAGAACACCCACATCGTTGACCGTGAATCAACAGGCTTGCCATCACGGTTCAGTACACGAAGAGGTGTTTCATCGGCATGAATGATGGGTTCTGCAAGCAGTATACTCTGCATCCGATCCCATACTTTCTCAAACCACTTCGAGCTTCTGATCACCCAGTTGGCAAGTGTATTGCTGCCAATCTCGGCACCAAGCTCCTTCAGGTACTTTGATTGTCTTGTGAGAGGCATACCAAGCTGATATTTCTGCTGCATAACATATGCAACAGTAGCCGGTGTTGCCATGCTGCCCTTCATCACAGAAACAGGTGCAGCAGCTTTGAAAATATTGGTCTGTTCATCATCAGAGCAATTCTTGCATTTATAGACCTTGCGATAGATATCAACAACATACATCTGTGCCGGAATGATATTCAATTCACTGCGAACAAATTCCTCACCAATGCAGGTAAGCTCACCGCCGCAGATCTCGCATTCGGCTTTTTCTATATCGCAGACCTGCTTGATATGCTGAAGATTCTCTGTTATCTCCGCTTTGGTGCGCTTCTTTCTTCTTTTATGTGCCGCAATGAAGGTTTCCTTTTCAGGTTCAGGAGCAGACGGTTCTGCTATTGTCTCAGCTTCATTAAAGAGTGTCAGCTGTGCATCATTGAAAAACTTACTCTTCTCGCTTGATCTGCCAAATATCTTCTTTCGGCTGTTGACAAGCATTTCTGTAAGGTTGCTTATCTGCAATTCCTGCTTTTCTACTTTGGTTTTTAAATCAGAGACTTCGTTTTGGAGTTCTGCTTTTTCATCTTGTAGCTTTGAATTATTGTTTCGGAGCTTGCTGTTTTCTGTCTGTAACGCCCTGATATATGCTGCGATTTCAGGTGAAATATTATCAGGCATTTTCATTCTTTAAGCACCTCCAAAACAAATTTCCGACACACTTATTATACCATAAATGTGCCGGAAAGTCCAGTGCTTATGCGGTTTTTGAAAGTATTTTGTTACATGATATCGGGCTTTCTTTTTGCCTTTTTTATCGCCTTTGGCTGCTCTATCGAAAGTCCCTGCATCAGCCATGTGTATTGCTCGGATGTGATCTGTTCTGCCTCTGTTTTGTTTCTTGGCCACTGAAATCTGCCATTGTCAAGACGCTTGTAAAGCAGCAGAAAACCGTCACCTTCCCACAGTAGAGCCTTGATTCTGTCGTATCTTCGTCCGCAAAACAGAAATACTGCTCCCGAACATACATCAAGCTTAAAATTCTGCTGAACAATACCTGCAAGTCCGTCAATGCCTCTGCGAAGATCGGTGTATCCGCATACAATGTAATATGGTCCGCTTATTTCCTTTAACATGATTGCATTCCTCGAAGTACTGCTGTTATCAACTCCGAAGATACATTCACGGGCATTGCGATTTCAATTCCGTTTCCGGTAATATGTATTTTCTCGTCTGACTTTTTTGTACTCATATCTGACGGCATTTCGGTTTTACACTGCATCACAGGTACAATGTCATGTTGGTCGGTCTCGTTAAGCATTTCCTTACGGATCACCTTCAGACGATAGTAAAATGTCTTTACCGACAGTCCCTGCATAGCGCACCAGTCATTTACCTTCATGCCACTCTTCATGCCACTCCTTTGGTATTCATCATACATTCGTTTCCAGTTTTCATGTCTGACGACTTGCTTTACCTCAGCTATTTTATCCATTCTGATCAACTCCATTTCCGGTATATAGACTTATTCAGTCCTGCTTGGAGTTATTTTACCATTTTCATAATGTTTTTAGAAGTCGCTGGTGTATTGAGGGGATACAATTTTATAAAAAACAGTAGCAGACAAAACGTATTTTAACGCTTTGTCTGCTACATATTTTTTATATATAATATATATTTAATTATATTTTATATGTATAAAATTATATTATATACTCAAACTTCCCACACTCCAAATAGCTTTAACCCCTGATAAACACTAAGAAAAACAGCAACAAAAAAGGCACAGCCCCCTGAAATGTGGTATAATTG
>CACWVH010000228.1 GCA_902764235.1 uncultured Ruminococcus sp. | reverse complement strand
GGAGAATAATTGTAAATTACAAAGCTGATTATCCGCACAAACAGAGGATTTTTGACTTTTACAATCAGCTAAAAATGTACATAAAATAAGGAGGGAATAAGATGGCATTTGAAGGTCTGTCCGAAAAGCTGAGTAATGCGTTCCGTAAGCTCAGAAGCAAGGGCAAGCTTACAGAGGATGACGTAAAGGCTGCAATGAAGGAAGTCAGAATGGCTCTTCTTGAGGCGGACGTTAACTATAAGGTGGCTAAGAACTTTACCGCAAAGGTAACGGAAAGAGCAGTCGGCTCTGATGTTATGGAAAGCCTGACTCCTGCTCAGATGGTTATTAAGATCGTTAATGAGGAGCTTACAGCTCTGATGGGCTCGGAGGAAACAAAGCTGAAATTTGCCTCAAAGCCGCCGACAATAATCATGATGTGCGGTCTTCAGGGCTCAGGTAAGACGACTCACAGCGCAAAGCTTGCCAAAATGTTCAAAAAGCAGGGTCACAGACCGCTGCTCGTTGCCTGCGACGTTTACCGTCCGGCTGCTATCGAACAGCTGAAGGTCGTCGGAGCACAGGCAGGTGCTTTTGTCTTTGAAATGGGACAGGGCGATCCTGTGGATATTTCTAAGAAGGCTGTCGCTCACGCAAAGGATCACGGCAACGATATTGTCATTATAGATACAGCAGGACGTCTGCATATTGATGAAAAGCTTATGAATGAGCTGAAGGATATCAAGGCTGAAATAAAGCCGGATGAGATACTCCTTGTAGTCGATTCAATGACAGGTCAGGACGCTGTAAATGTTGCAAAGTCCTTTGATGAGCTTCTGGATATCTCCGGCGTTATCCTTACAAAGCTGGACGGTGATACAAGAGGCGGTGCTGCGCTTTCAGTCAAGGCAGTAACAGGCAAGCCGATAAAATTTGCCGGTATCGGTGAAAAGCTTGACGATCTTGAGGTATTCCATCCTGACAGAATGGCTTCGAGAATTCTCGGCATGGGCGATGTGCTCACCCTCATTGAGGACGCCGAAAACAAGCTTGACCAGAAAAAAGCTCAGGAAATGGCAAAGAAATTCCAGCAGAATAAGTTCGATATGAACGACCTTTATGAACAGCTTGCCCAGATCAAGAAAATGGGCAGCGTCAAGAATATCCTGTCAAAAATCCCCGGTATCAGCGATCAGGTGAAGGATATGGATTTTGACGACAGACAGCTTGACAGGGTCGGCGCAATGATATCTTCAATGACAAAGAAGGAAAGAGAGGATCCGTCCATTATCAATCCTTCAAGAAAAAGACGTATCGCTGCGGGCAGCGGTATGAAGGTAGAGGATGTCAACCGCCTTATGAAGCAGTATGAACAAATGCGAAAGTTTATGAAATCTATGAACGCAAGAGGCAAGGACGGCAAGCGTAAGCGCCTTCCCGGACTCGGCGGAATGCCCTTCGGAGGCATGGGCGGCTTCAGAAGATAAGAGGCTGCGGTTATTGTTGCTTTCACCCGGGGTTTCCCGGTGAAATATATGTCCGGCACCTGCTGCGGTGCGGCTTATGCCGGTAAAAATGATTTAAAAAGAAAATTTGGAGGTAAGTAAAATGGCAGTAAAGATCAGACTTCGCCGTATGGGCGCAAAAAAGGCTCCCTTCTATCGTGTAGTGGTAGCTGATTCAAGATATCCCCGTGACGGCAGATTCATTGAGGAGATCGGTACATACAATCCCCTCGCAGATCCTACAGAGTTCAAGGTAGACGCTGATAAGGCAAAGAAATGGATCGCAAACGGCGCACAGCCGACAGATACCGTTAAAGCACTTCTTAAGAAGAACGGAATCATTGAGTAATATTATTCCCCGGAGGAAAAGATGAAAGAATTACTTATTGCTATTGTTACAGGTCTTGTTGAAAAACCTGACGAAATTACAGTAAACGCTGATGATGTTAATGACGAAGGCGTTGTTGTTTATCATCTCCATGTATCAGAGGATGATATGGGCAGAGTTATCGGAAGACAGGGCAGAATAGCTAAGGCTATCCGCACAGTAATGAGAGCTGCCGCTGCAAGAAACGACGAAAAAATTCAGTAGAGATCGAGTGATTTTAAAGAAACAGGGAGGACTGACATCGGTTCTCCCTTTTCTTTAATAGTTCCGGTTGTTTTCGGTGCCGGAGCAGGATTTCGCACTCTGCGGAGTGCGACCAAAGACGCTGGGTCGGTCGGTGCTGCTGCTCTTGGCAGCGATGTTCACCGGACAACAAGTGTCAACAACTTAAGGTTTCCGGTCACTGCCTTGCGGCAGTGAGTGAGGTTTTGTGAGCGCCGCTGCAAGGGGACGCCCTCTTTCGCAGGGCGTCCCCTCTCAAAAAACAGTCCACTGGACTGTTTTTTGATTCACCCCCGGCACGAGCGATTCTCATGCAGGATTTCGCGCTCTGCGGAGCGCGACCAAAGGCTCTGGGTCTCGCCTGCCGACTCGGTCGGTGCTGCTGCTACGCAGCGGTGTCCACCGGACACCCGCACCCTTTGGAAACCGCAAGCCTTTGAAAAGGCTTGAGCGAAACTTTAAATTTTGGGCGGGTTGACAGTATTGCCGGGTCAATAAGTCGGAAAAAGAGAGTGCAGCAGAAAAATAAAACGCAAAGTTTAGGTCCAGCCTTTTTAAAGGCTGGCAGGGGTCCAGGGGGCAGCGCCCCCTGGTGAAGGGAGAAGTATGAAAAAAGAATTTCTTGAAGCCGGGAAAATAGTGGGAGTGCACGGACTCAAGGGTGAGGTAAAGATCGATCCATGGTGCGACGGTCCCGGATTTCTCAGCAGGTTTAAAAGACTTTTTGATAAAGATGAAAATGAAATGAAGATCAGCCGTGCAAGGGTGCAGAAAAATATCGTTATCGTGAAATTCAGCGGTATTGATACTCCCGAGCAGGCTCAGCAGCTCAGGGGCAGGATAGTGTATATATACAGAAAGGATGTGCGCCTGCCGGAGGGTGTGTATTTCGTGCAGGATATTCTCGGCCTTGAGGCAGTGGATGTGGACAGCGGGGAAATTTACGGAGAAGTGACTGATGTGTTCCAGACGGGTGCAAATGATGTCTACCAGATCACTAAGGACGGAAAGGATCATCTGATCCCGAAGATCCCCGAGGTCGTTACGAAAATAGATACCGATGAGGGAAAAATATTTATTAACACTAAGATCATAGGCGGGTTGTTTGAGGATGAGAATTGATATTATAACACTGTTTCCGGAAATGTGCGAGGCAGTTATGAGTGAAAGTATTATCGGCAGGGCAAGGGCTAAGGGCGCAATTGAAATAAACTGTCATCAGCTCAGGGATTTTGCCTTTGACAAGCATAAAAGAGTTGACGACACTACCTACGGCGGAGGTATGGGTATGCTGATGAAGGCAGAGCCTATTGCACTTTGCTTTGAGGATATCTGCGAAAAAACAGGCAGCCGTCCCCATTTTATATATATGTCGCCAAAGGGCAGCACCCTGACTCAGGAAAAACTCAGGGAGCTTTCACAGCTTGATAATATTACGATCCTCTGCGGTCATTATGAGGGCGTGGATCAGAGACTGATTGATGAATATGTGGATGAGGAAATATCCATCGGGGATTATGTGCTGACAGGCGGCGAGCTTCCTGCACTTGTTCTTGCGGACAGCCTGAGCCGTCTTGTGCCCGGTGTACTGTCAGATGATATCTGCTTTTCTGATGAAAGCCATTTTGACGGACTTCTTGAATATCCCCAGTATACGAAGCCGGCTGTCTGGAGAGACCGTGAGGTTCCGGAGGTGCTTCTCAGCGGACATCATGCAAATATCGAAAAATGGCGCAGGGAAAAGTCCCTTGAGGAAACAAGGCTCAGACGTCCGGATCTGTATGAAAAATACATTTCTCAGCAGGATGAAGGCTGATCTGAGAATATTATGAGCGGTCAGTGAGAGGGCTTCATAAAACCGGATTTTCCTTCCGGACAGGATAAGATTTCATGAATTGGAAAAAGGTGACTTTTGTGTCAGTTTTGTTAATCCAGTACAGAGGTGATAAAGCTGTTTTTTGTCTCAGGCTATACCATTTATTGTATTTTGTCTGTTGAATATAGACAATTAAAATGATTTTCCGGAACATAATTTATAAAAATTCAGTAAAATAAGTTCGTTGAAAGAACTAATTCCAAAAAGTCTATATCCAGATTAAATGAAATTTCATTACATCGTTTTGCTGTTATTATAAAATATGCTGAATTTTTGATTCTTAGTGCCATAATTGGTAAAAAATAGCAGAAAAATGTTGAAAAATAATGCATTTATTCAGAATATTTATACAAAAACTTATTTTTTAGAAATTTAAATGGTTATAAAACTATAAAAACTTTCAACTATTTATACAGGTTGCACAAAAAACAATGTTGAAATGCCGAATTAAATCGTACAAAATAAAAAACTTCACTAAAAACTGTTGACCGTAGTTAAAATTGTGCTATAATTACAAGTAGCTAAACAGCATAAGATATGTTATAGTATTAGCTGCAGTTATGTTTTGGGGTATACTTTTTTTAGAGGAGGATTTTAGTTATGTATGTAAAAGAAGTAATGGTTCAGAATCAGGTAGGCCTTCATGCTCGTCCGGCAACATTCTTTATCCAGAAAGCTAATGAGTTCAAATCATCTATCTGGGTTGAGAAGGAAGAGAGAAGAGTAAATGCCAAGAGTCTTCTTGGTGTTCTTTCACTCGGCATCGTAGGCGGAACAAACATTAAGGTTATCGCTGACGGTTCTGACGAAGAAGCTGCTGTTGAGAGCCTCATCAAGCTCGTACAGTCCGGCTTTGCTGAATAATTCATATCTGCAACTCATGGAGGTGTATTAATTATCTGATTAATACATCTCCTTTTTTTTAGTTTGCCCGAAATGGGCAGTAACTTGGCGGTGAAAGTCCGCTACACGCTTGGCAGTAGGAAGTGTTAGCAGAGGGCAAGGGTGTCCATC
>CACWVH010000227.1 GCA_902764235.1 uncultured Ruminococcus sp. | reverse complement strand
GGGTGAACAACTTAAAAACCTGAAATGCATAAAACAACGCATTATCTCTGGGTTTTTCAGAACAATCAATAATGAGTTTCACGGATTCAGGTATTTATTTTCTTTCGTGTTAATGATATAATAGGAATGCGGAATTTCATATCGGGAATCCGGACTGTCAAAATATTTTAAACGGTGATGTTATGAACAAAACAGAAATATTAAAAGCGCTGCCTACTCCATGCTATGTCATTGACGAGCAGGCACTGATTAAAAATCTTGAGGCTCTGCATTATGTGGAGGAAAAGGCGGGCTGCCATATTCTTCTTGCGCAGAAGGCTTTTTCCTCATACTGCACCTATCCGCTGATAGCAAAGTACCTCAGCGGTACAACTGCAAGCGGTATCTTTGAAGCGAGACTTGCCTTTGAGGAAATGGGTGACCGTCAGATACACGTATTTTCCCCTGCCTACAAGGATGAGGATTTTGACGAGCTTCTGAAGATCTGCGGACATATTGTTTTCAATTCCTTTTCCCAGTGGAAGCATTTCAGGTCACGTATTCCGTCAGACTGCAAAGTTCAGTTCGGTCTGAGGATAAACCCCGGATACAGCGAGATTGAAACAGAGATATATAATCCCTGCGCTGAGAATTCAAGACTTGGTATAACTGAGGAAAGCTTTGAGGAAAATGAGCTTGACGGGATCAGCGGTCTGCATTTTCATACAATGTGTGAGCAGGGTGCTGATACCCTTGAAAGAACTCTTGCTGTTGTTGAAGAAAAATTCGGAAGATATCTTTACAATATGAAATGGCTGAATCTCGGCGGAGGACACCATATCTCACGCCCGGACTATGACAGGGAAAAGCTTATCAGACTCGTCAGGAATATCAGGGAAAAATATGACCTTGAGGTTTTTATCGAACCGGGAGAGGCTGTCGCTATTAACGCAGGCTTTCTTGTCACAACTGTACTGGATATTACTAAAAACGGTATGAACCTTGCAATTGTGGATACATCGGCTGCCTGTCATATGCCCGATGTTCTTGAAATGCCATACCGTCCTATGATCGTCGGCTCAGAGCTGCCGGGTGTACTTCCGTATACCTGCCGCTTGGGAGGACCTACCTGTCTTGCCGGCGATATCATAGGCGATTATTCCTTTGAAAAGCCGCTTTCTGTCGGTGACAAGCTTATTTTTACGGATATGGCGATGTATACCATAGTCAAGAATAATACCTTCAACGGAATGCCACTGCCGTCGATATATCTGCTTAAGGCTGACGGCAGAACAGAGCTTGTCAAGCAGTTCGGATATGAGGATTTCAAAAGGAGACTTTAAAGGAAACGCTGATTTATTCATTAATCAGCGTCTGGGGTGTGGGGGTGCGGGTGTCCGGTGGACACCGCTGCGTAGCAGCAGCACCAACCGAGCCGGCAGGTGAGACAAGCCCCGCGTACAGCCACTTCCGGCTTACATCAAACCTTAAAAAGTTATTTATTCAGCGTTTCCTAAGGACTAAACGCAATTTCATTTCGGAGGAAAAAGGATGTTTGAAAATTTTATCACAGTCGGTACACAGGTGCTTGAGCTTTTCATTCTGATAGCACTCGGCTTTTTATGCGGAAAAACCAAAATTCTGAATGATAAGGCTGTGAAGTCAATTACCGACATAGTTCTGTATATAGTCTGCCCCTGTGTTATCGTGCAGAATTTTATCAGACCGTTTGATGTTGAAATGCTCGGCGGACTGCTCACCGCAGCTGCTGCGGCACTTTGTATACATATTCTCTCGATCGTTATCGCAATGCTGGTCTTTCACGACAAGCTGCCGGAAAAAAAACGGGTATACCGTTTTGCTCTTATATTTTCCAACTGTGGATATATGTCGCTGCCGATGCAGCAGGCGGTTCTCGGCTCTGACGGAGTTTTTTTCGGTGCGGTTTATATAGTGATCTTCAATGTTGTGATGTGGACCTTCGGTGTATGGCTTTCAAGCGGCAGCAGCAAGGATGTCTCAGCAAAGAAGATACTTCTCAACCCATGTATAATAGGTATGGCGGTGGGTGTTGTTATTTTCCTGACCTCGCTGCCTGTTCCGCAGATAATCTCACAGCCAATATCCTTTATGGCAAATCTGAATACGCCGCTGCCTATGATGGTGGTGGGCTATTATCTGTCAAAGTCAAGGATTTCAGATGCCTTCAGGGACGGAAAGGGCTTTATCTGTGTGCTGCTGAGACTTGTGGCAATTCCTGTGCTTGCCTTCGGCGGCATGATGCTGTGCGGTATACGGGGAAATGTTCTTATCACCTGCGTTATATCTGCCAGTGCACCTGTTGCGGCGGCAACTACGATGTTTGCGGCAAAATTTGATAATGATGCAAAGCTTTCTGTAAATCTTGTTACATTGTCAACGCTGTTTTCTGTCATTACAATGCCGCTGATAGTGGGCTTTGCACAGACTGTCGGACAATAAAGGGTAGTCGGACAATAAAGGGTATAACCTGAATCCGTGAAACTCATTATTGATTGTTCTGAAAAACCCAGAGATAATGCGTTGTTTTATGCATTTCAGGTTTTTAAGTTGTTCACCCAT
>CACWVH010000226.1 GCA_902764235.1 uncultured Ruminococcus sp. | reverse complement strand
CTTTCATATTGGCTGATTACAGCCCTTTCAAAGCTACCGGAACAATTTTACACCAGCCTGCCGCAATTCCGGTCTGCAAAGCTATACTCAATAGCTTTTTTCTGGTGTTGAGCCTCACATCAATATTCTACCGCTTTTTAATGATATTTTTTTGTTTATGCAGAATAATATCTAAAATACTGAGATCTGTTTTCTTACGCTTATTTCCGATTCTTTCTCACCGCGTTTTTTGAAATCCCTTTTCCTTAACTCCCTGTATCCACCGCTGTGCTGTCTTCGGCGTGCTTGCTTACTTTCGTATGAGCAGCGATAAACACGCCGGTGCGATTTTTACAGCGGAGGCACTCCACGTTAATAATTCATTAATTTGTCTTGAAGTTTTGGTGGAATGATTATATAATATTGGTACGGTATTTTTGTATATAATAATATCAGATAACTATTGACCATGAAATTCAGAGTAAAAGCTTCTGTGAAACAGTTCATGCTTTTACCGCTTTAAAGGATGTGATAATGATAGATAGCTTTGCTAAAAATCTTACCGGCTTTCTCAGACGCACCGACGTTCTGTACTGGGTACTTACTCTTACTGCTTCTGTATACGGCTGTGTTCTTATCGCAAGCCAGCAGCGCAGCGGTGAGGTCAATTTCCTTCGTACACAGATCCTTGCTATTGCTATCGGTTATTTTGCCGCTCTGATAATTGCCAATATTGATTACAGATTCATTGCAAAATGCTGGTGGGTCTTTGCCGGAATCGCTCTTGCTCTGACTGTTGCCGTTTTCTTCATCGGTATTCAGATCACCGGTACAGATGATGTCGGATGGATAAGACTTCCGGGCGGCATTACCTTCCAGCCCTCTGAGCTTACGAAAATGTGCTTTATCATTACATTTTCTGTACATCTTTCCGCTCTTGAGGAGCATGAAAGACTTCGTTCCTTTTTAGGCGTTCTCTCACTTGTAATCCATGCCGCTATCCCGGTTATGCTGATACATCTTCAGGGAGATGACGGCGCTGCTCTTGTTTTCGGCTGTATGTTTCTCATCATGTCTTTTGCGGCAGGAGTTCAGCTTCGTTATTTCATCGCCTTTATCATCTGTGCAGCAGCTGCTGTTCCGTTTATCTGGTCAAGAATGATGAACTCCGACCAGCAGAACAGGCTTGCAGTGCTTTTTTCCAATGATGATGAAATGCTCCAGACCTACGGCTGGCAGCAGTATCAGGGAAAGGTCTCCATTGCTTCCGGCGGAATGGTCGGCAAGGGACTTTTCAGCGGTCCGAGAGTAGAGCGTGAAATGGTGCCCTATCAGGAAAACGATTTTATTTTCACTGTCGCAGGCGAGGAGCTTGGCTTTATCGGCTGTGCAGCGATACTCCTTCTGTTTTTCCTGCTTCTTTTCATAACGATGATAAACGCTATTTTAGCTACCGATCCTCTTGGCAGGAATATGTGCATAGGCTTTTTTGCACTGCTTGCAACTCAGATAACCATCAATCTCGGAATGGTTCTCGGTCTGCTTCCGGTTGTCGGCATCACGCTGCCGTTTTTCAGCTCCGGAGGTTCATCCGCCGCCTGTCTCTACATCGGTGTCGGGCTTGTGGAGAGCGTTCATATGCACCGGGCAGGAAAAAATGAACGGCATATGAAAATTGATATCAAAAAACCAAAACGCAAAAAACAGCGCAAGCGCAGAAAGATCAGAAGCCTCGGTGCTTATGACAAGGCACTCGGACCTCAGAAACGTGTATTCTGAAATCAGATCAGGCTGCCCCGGAAAAACGACAAGGCTCGTTTTCCGGGGCAGTTTTTCATATTATTATTCCGTTGCAGTGATCTATTTCATGCTGTATGATCTGCGCTGTGAAGCCGGAAAACTTTCCTTTATGCTTTTTCATCCGAGTGTCGCAGTATTCAACGGTAATGCTTTCATAGCGGAGGGCTTTTCTCGTTCCCTCGAGCGAAAGGCAGCCCTCCTCTGCTTCATAGCTTTTTTCCGAATGCTCAGTAATTCGGGGATTCATCATTATAATGGGTGCAAGCTGCGTCTGTACGATGATTATATTCCTGCGCACGCCTATCATATTTGCCGCAAGTCCGACGCAGCGCTCTCTGTTTGCTTTCAGCGTATCCGCAAGATCCTGAGCCGTTCCGGCGTCCTCTGCTGATGCCGGAGCCGACTTTGACCTCAGAAACATTATATCCTTTACTATTTTTCTTTCCAATGCTCTGACCATCCTTTCTATTATATTTCCATAGTTGATTGTAAAAGTTAAGAATCCTTTGCTTACGCGGATAATCAGTATTGTAATTTACAATTTTTTCTCCGCCGCCATCCATCATTTCCTCCGCCGACGCGCAGAAAATGACTACTTATATCTAAGAGGGGTGGTGTTTTACAATCGGCTTCTCAAGCCCATCCCCCTGCCCCCTTCCCAGTGGGAAGGGCAATGGCGTCAACTTAAGATTTTCGATCACTGCCTTGCGGCAGTGAGTGTGGTTTTTTGAGCGCCGCTGCAAGGGGACGCCCTCTTTCGCAGGGCGGCACAGAGCCTGTGCACCCGAAATAACTATACTTTCTGATACTATCAGATTAT
>CACWVH010000225.1 GCA_902764235.1 uncultured Ruminococcus sp. | reverse complement strand
ATAGTATAAGAAAGTATAGTTATTTCGGGTGCACAGGCTCTGTGCCGCCCTGGGAAAGAGGGCGTCCCTTTTGTTGCAGACATGAATGAAGCTGCCTTGTTGCCGGAAGGCAGCAAGCTTTAAAACTTATACGTTTTATTGAATAATAGTATCAGTGATCTCGCAGTTGTTCTCGCAAATGGTGAATTCCTTACATAGTATTTCAGCAGATGTTCCCATCGCAGAAAACAGAAATAATCACAAGCCACAATGTCAGAACAAAAAACTGCTTTTTTAAGGAAACGCTGATTAATTCATTAACCGGCGCTTGGGGAGTGGGGTGCGGGTGTCCGGTGGACACCGCTGCTTCGCAGCAGCACCGACCGGGCCGGCAGGCGAGACAAGCCCCACGCAGAACGACTTCCGGGGTGGTTCTAACTTCAAAATGCTATTTATTCAGTGTTTCATTAATTATAAATGCCCCTGTCTTTAGAATATTTTACATTAAGCCATTCTCTTGTTTCTTCTGCAAATTCATACTGTGTCATATATTCGCCGGTATAGAGTGAGATGGCAAACGGATCATTATTCAGCAAACGGTAATAATCACAGTCCAGCAGACTTTTGTTTACACCCACACTACCGGTTTCTCTGATGATGATGTCATGTATACCCAAAGCATCAAAGGTATTTTTGAGGTCCCCGATATATACTCTTATCTTGTTTTTTGTGAGTCTGTCCGTAGCGGATCCGGGCTCTATATTGCCTATTATCATATCCATATCGCACATTGCACCGCCCCGGTCAATAAGATAGGCAAGAAGTTCCTTGCTTTTACTGCGGCTGAACTGCACCTGCTTGTTGTTCACAAAAACCTCAAACGTTCCGAAGCATTGTACCTTAACGGGTTTGTCGGAAAGCTCCGGTGCACGGTAGCGTCTGTGCTCCAAAGCATTTCTCAGCTTGTTCTGTGAAAAGGGCTTGAGTATATAACCGCTTGCATTTAAATCAAACGCCGGGATCGAATACTCCGAATGTCCTGTAAGGAATATGATATTGCAAAGCGGATACCTGTCAATAATTCGCTTTGCAAGCTCTAACCCGTCCATATCCGGCATTTCTATATCAAGAAATGCCACTTCGACAGGCTTTTCAAGATCATTAAAAGCCTTTATCGGATCAGTATAGAATCTATGCTGACCATCCGGACCTATCTTTTTGAGCATTTTTTCAAGAGTGATAACCACCGCTTTCTGATCGTCAACACCGATTATGTTCATGTATTTACCTCCGTTTTCGTCACTTCTTCTGGCAAAATGATAACCGCCGTACACCCGCCCTCGGTAAAGCTTATTTCCGATGTTCCGCCGCATTGTATTTCAAGGCGCTTTCTTGCATTTTCTGTTCCTACACTGTAATGCTCTCTTTGCCGGTCTGTAAAGTGTGCACCAATACCATTGTCATTATAACAGTATTATCTTTTTCCTCTGTTTTAACTGTCACTCTTCCTGTACCATCACGCCACGTTAAATTTGAAGCGAAATGCGGGGGCTTTCCGGTCGCCCCCGCACCCCTTCGGTATCAAAAAAGATAATAATTATGAGAAGATTTTAAAAATTGATTTCCGTGACCATCACGCCTTGTCAGGGCACCGTGCCTGATTGCGTTTTCTACAATAGGCTGAATTGTCAGCGGATACAGCCAATAGACCATTGCAGTTTTGATATGCAGAAGCCGATAGTCCCGGTTATACAGATCGCACATATCTTCAAAGGCTTCGCAAAGGGTAAGAGTGAAAACGATACCTATGATCGTTCAGACATATTGCAGGCCGCTTATTTTCATTTTCCGGTTTGCAATCAGCAGTATTGTGAGCGCCGCAAGAAGCAGCAGGGTAACATAATTATTCGTGATATATGTCATTAAGGTGTAATCCGTCATTTTTATCATCGTTCCGAAAAATAATTCGCAAAATTATTCTATCATTTAATTACCGCAATTTCAATAATTACAAGGTTAATAATTTAACTGCAGCGTGAGGCTGCACCCTTGATTCACGGCTTAGTCAGCCTGAAAAAGTTTTTCCCGGGCACAGCCATACTTATTCAGCCTGATCTGCATCAGAGTCGGAAGTCAAAACACATTGCCAACTATAATTTTACACTTACTTTAACTGCTGATTAAAAATACGGTAATATTGCTTTATTTTGTTACCCGCTTTGACCTTGAGGAATTCTCAGATGAAATCAGGAAAAATGCTCTCCTGAGTTTGTAAAAGGCTGAAAGATGATAAACACGTCGTCTCAAAAGAAGTCGATTTTTTAAGGACGCACTGATTAAAACCAGTGCCTGCATTGCGTCAGCATTTTTTTGTCAGATTGTGCAAAAAGGGCAAGCAAGACAGGCGCTGAAACGTCAGGCGTGATTTATTCGGAGATTCCTTAAATTCATCATCTGACCTTTACGCACTGCTCCTTCATGCATTATGAGCATCCTTCAGTTCTGATAAAAGCTTCTGTTCTGAATGATGATGTCTGTGGTTCTTTTCAGACATAATATGATTATGCGGATGAGTATGTCTGATTATATGTGTATGTGTTGTTCCGTCATGCGTATGGGTGACAATATGCTCATGTACGTGAGTATGTGTTCGGATCAGGGTATCTTTGATAACAAGAATCGTTCCTGTAAGCATCACAGCAAATGCTGCAAAATACAGAGGAGTCGGCTTTTCGCCCAGAATCAGAAACGACAGACCGGCGCCTGCAAATGGTGCCGCCGCATAATAAGCACTTGTCCTTGCGGCTCCAAGGGTATTTTGTGCCCGGACGTATAAGAAGATGCTGAGACCATAGGCTACAAAGCCAAGTGTCATAGCTGCTAAAATCCATTTTATTTCTGATAATCTTTCTCCCGAAATAAAAGCTATAATAAGAGAGCCTATACCGGAAAAGAAGCCTTTAAGCATTACGATCTCATAAGTGCTTTTTGAGGATATCTGTCTTGTGCAGTTATTTTCAAGTCCCCAACAAAGTGTCGCTGCAAGAACCAGGAACGATCCGGATGAGAAATGTATACCTTCCTCCATGTTAAGAGAAAGCATAGTGCTGGCAGCTGTAATACACAATATTGCAATCCATAGTCTTTTTGAAACAGCTTCCTTGAAAACAAGAAGTGCAATTAATGAGGTTGCAACTATTTCAAAGTTTCCAAGAAGAGATGCACCTGAAGATGTGCTTTCGGTAATGCCGGACATAAGGAGAATCGGTGCGGCGATGTCAAGCACAATCATTCCGATAACATACGGCAGATCCTTTTTTGTCAGACGCTCTGTTTTCTTCCTGTTATTCATGCGTAACAACGACAGTACACCTATTCCGGTTCCAGCACCAAGATATAATAGTCCTGCCATTAGTGTAGGTTCCATATGCGACAGCAGGATCTTTGAAAAAGGTACATTAAGGGCATAAAATACTGCTGCCATCACTGCGAATACTGTTGCTTTTACATTGTGCTTATTCATGGGCTGTACCTCCTGATCTATGTGTAAAAAAATATATTGGCTATCCATTATCGTACACAGGTCACATACTCATCTATTCTTCCTGTGTCAATTGGCTTGAATAACACTCTTCCACGAAATATCGAATACATGGATTTCTTCTGACTCTCAGAATCCATTCTTTCTATATCCGCAGTCGCAGTACGCATCGCCGGTAGCAATAGTGTATTCCCTTACAAATTCACTCACACCGCCGGCTTCGCTCATCGTGTAGTCCAACCGACACATAGCAGGAGTTATTTCGGAAATACCCAGTTCCTTCAGCAAGGTGCAGATTCCGCACCGTGTAAATCTTGCTTCGTAACCGCTTCCGTCCGGGTATTCGTAGAAATCCATATTCCATGAATAAGGATTCCTGTCTGCGGCTTTTAGCTTTGCAGTTTGCTTCATTTCCATCCGTTTCCGGTATTATAAAAAACACTGTTAAATCCATCTAACTTAATTATAATACGCTACCGGTAATTTTTCAATAAGCATCGTTGAAACTTGTGGATATTTGTGTTAATATAGTTCCTGAATCCGTGAAATTGAATTAAATCTTTTTTTAAACCTTCCGGGTTTTCATTTCAGCCAGGCGGCAGGCGTGCGCAGCACGCCTGCCGCCGTCCC
>CACWVH010000224.1 GCA_902764235.1 uncultured Ruminococcus sp. | reverse complement strand
GGTGAGATTTCCAAAGAGAGGAAACTTAAGAGGAGGGGCAGCGCCCCTTCTCTTATGGTTCTTCTCTTTGGCTGCGTCCGCATCCTGCGGACGCCTGCGTAAGAACCAGCGGCACGTAAGAATCAGAAACTGCGAAACGTAGCCGCTATAAAACCTCTCCGTCTTTTGGTTGCTGCGTGACTGAAATCTATTTCCTTAAAAAGGTACCTGAATCCGTGAAATTGAATTAAATCGTTTTTTTAAACCTACCGGGTTTTCATTTCAGATAGGCGGCAGGCGTGCGCAGCACGCCTGCCGCCGTCCCCTGAAGTCTCCCCCTTCCCTTTGGGAAGTGGGACGGGGGGATGGGCAGGAGAAGCTGCCTTATGGGTGAACAACTTAAAAACCTGAAATGCATAAAACAACGCATTATCTCTGGGTTTTTCAGAACAATCAATAATGAGTTTCACGGATTCAGGAAGGTAGTCAAGAAAACGACAGACTGTGCCTCATGTTAAGCTATCATTCAGTATCAGATCATGCAAGCCGCCTTTCTTCGATAAATTTTTCGGAATGATGATGATAGAATGTATTTATGAGTAAATGATGATTTGCCTGTTGACTTTGCTTTTGATAACAATTAAAATAGAAATGTATCGCAGATACGCTTGCGGAAACACCTGGTATATTAACATATCAGTGTGGGGCAAAGCCCCGTTTCCGGCTTTGCAGTAGTCAGTAAATAATTTCAAAGGAGAATCAGCATGGCAGAGATCAGACCTTTCAGAGGACTCAGGTTTAATTGTGAAAAAGCAGGAAAAATAGAAGAATTGGTTTGTCCGCCTTATGATATCATAAGCGAACAGCAAAGACTTGATTATCTCAGGGAAAATGAAAATAATATCATTCGTCTTGAGCTTCCAAAGGGTGACGACCCCTACGCTCAGGCAGGAAAAACACTCGAAGGCCTCCTTGACAGAGGTATTCTCGCACAGGATGAAAAGGACAGTATCTATATCTATGAGGAGGAATTTACTGTCGGCGGAATTACAAGAAGCTTCAAGGGCTGTATCGTCAGAGTGAAGCTTGAGGAGTTTTCAAAGGGTATCGTTCTTCCGCATGAGGAAACTCTTTCTAAGGCGAAGGAAGACAGATTCAACCTTATGAAGGCTACCGATTGTAATTTCAGCCAGATATACTCTCTGTTCAATGATGCTGAGCATAGCGTGACCGCTCAGCTTGATGAACTGAGCAAGGCAGCGCCGGTAAGCGAGCTTACTGACGGCGAGGGAGTCACACACAGACTCTGGTCAGTGACGGATGAAAAGGAGATCGAAAAGCTTTGTGAAAAATTTGCGGATAAAAAGCTTTATATCGCTGATGGCCACCACCGCTATGAAACAGCCCTCAATTACCGTAATTACTGCCGTGAAAACGGTATGTCTGACGAGGGCAGGGATTATGTGATGATGATGCTTGTGGATATGGAGCATCCGGGACTTCTTGTTCTGCCGACACACAGAATTGTACGTGATCTTGAAAGCTTCGAGCCTGAAACACTTCTCACAAAATGTGCTGATTATTTCGATATAACAGATCACAGCGGAACAGACAGCATTGAAGCAGAGCTTGCTGCTGAATATGAAAAGGGAAGCAAGGCATTTGCCTTCTACTGCGGCGGCGACAGCTATAAGCTTATGGTGCTGCGGGATAAACAGGCTGTAAAGGAGCTTCTTCCGGGCAAGAGCGACAGCTACTGCGGACTTGACGTATCGGTACTCCATACTCTTGTCCTTGAGAGGATTTTCGGCATTGACGCTGAAAACATGGCTAAACAGATCAATCTGACATATGTCAAAAAGCTTGAGGATGCACTTGACAGCGTAAAGGACGGCAGCGCAAACTGTGCCTTTATCCTTAACCCTACCCGTGTTGAGGAGATCAGGGACGTTGCAGCAGCAGGGGAGAAAATGCCGCAGAAATCCACATATTTCTACCCGAAGCTTATCACAGGTCTTGTTATGAACAAGCTTGTCTGAGCTGATGATATGAAAGTCTGCAATATCTGCTTTTCCGTTTATACATCCGTTCTTTTCACAGGACTTCGTTCAAATGTTTTTTCAGAACTGTGTATGCATAAGCAAGCATACAGAATATGTTGACAAGCTGATATTTTCGGGAGGAATGTATTTTTGGTCTGCGATGAGATCGAAACGGGCAGGGAGCCGTCAGGCTCAGGAGACAGTACAGCGGCTGTAAAACGAACCCGTATCACCGGACGGAAAAAAATTCACAGGAAGCAGACAAAACCGCTGAGGATAGAGGAAAATGATAGCGTTGAATACATAGGGATCACAGAAAAAAACGAGGAAAACGACAGACCGCTTGAAAGACTGATGAATCTGTCAGATGCAGACGAGGAAAAGCCTGCTGTGACTGATCCGGGGAGACCTGTGCCCGTATCCGAGCCTGAGCGTGTGAAGCCTGAGATAGTAGCCGAGGGCTTCAGCTCAGACGCAGCGCCCTCAGCCGCAGCGGCGCTGCACGGAGAAGGTCATGGGCTGATCTATGAGATAGCTGAGGAGCTGTATATCAGAGAAAAAACTGTGGCAGAGCTTGAAGCACTTGCCAAGCCTCCTTTCAAAAGAGTATTCGACGGCCAGTCAGCTGAAGAGCTTGACAGGGAGGCTCACAGAAGAACCAAAAGTCTGCTCGCTGCAGCCAGTGAAAACACATACTCGCCGACCTTTCTGCCGGAGGCAGTGTATGAGGAGAATTCACTTCCTCTCAGTACAGCCCATGCGCTTGCCGCAGAGCTTGTTTTGCTTGTGCCGGTGGTAAATATTTTTTTTGCGGCAGTGATATCCCTGAGCAAAAGCGCAAATAAAAACCTTCGTTCGCTTGCAAGAGCTTTTCTGATAATCACAGGCTTTGCAGCTGTCGGTGCGGCTGTATTTTTAGCAGGCAGGATGATCTGAAGAATTTAATATACTACTGCTCATTCCCGAAAGAGAGTGAGCAGTTTTTTTAGTCAG
>CACWVH010000223.1 GCA_902764235.1 uncultured Ruminococcus sp. | reverse complement strand
TCTGGCGTGAGCTGCTCGGCAGCCGTGCGGTGATGGTAAATGACGATAAGCCGCTTATAAAGGTCAGCGATGATACCGTTACCGTTTTCGGAACACCTTACAACGGCAAGCACAGGATCGGCAGCAATATTGCTGTACCCCTGAAAGCAATATGTATTCTGTGCCGTGCAGAGAAAAACACTATCCGAAGGATAACCAAATCAGCAGCATACACAATGCTTTTGCAGCAAAGCTACCGCCCGTCAGACAGTGCAGCCCTTGCGAAAACTCTGACTCTGATCGACAGAACGACATACAAGATTGCACTCTGGCGGCTCGGCTGCAATATGGATATATCGGCAGCAGAACTGAGTTACAATACAATGAAACAATGAAAGCAGGACAGATATGGTAACGATCAATAAAATACGCAAACGATACGGCGGAAATATATGCCGCCAATGTATCAATGAATCATATAAAACAAATTTGCTTCATACGGACTGTAAATACGGTCTGATGTATCCCTCCAAGTGTGCAAAATGCGGTGAAATGAAAAATATAGTTACCGGTCTGCGTCTGAGCGGGTACTTGAAATCTATGACAAAAAGGTGAATCAATATGAAACTGAACAAGAATTTTTTGACGCACAAAGCAGGAAATGATACCGTTATCGTACCCACAGGGAATGCCGGATTTTCGGATGTTGTGCAGGGAAATGAAACTCTCGGCATAATACTCGATCTACTCAAAGAGGACACCACCGAGCAGCAGATCATTGATAAAATGGCAGAGCAGTATGACGCTCCCCGTGCCGAGATTGAAAAAGATGTTGTCAGCGTTATCAGCGGACTGCGGAAGATCGGTGCGATAGATGAATAAGGCTACTTTTGAGGAGATCATAGAGCGTGACGGCATGCTGATCTATACCAACAAAGGCGACAGTATGATGCCACTTATCAAAGAAGGTCGTGACCTTCTCGTGATAGAAAAGACAAACGGCAGGCTGAAAAGGTTTGATGTTCCACTCTATAAGCGTGACACAGGACAATATGTTCTGCACCGGATAATAAGGGTACGTCGGAATGACTATGTTATATGCGGCGATAACCGTGTAAACAAAGAATACGGTATTACCGACAGGCATATTATCGGTGTTCTGACATCCGTTATAAGAAACGGCAAGGAACTGTCCGTGAACAGCACGAAATACAAGGCTTATGTTTGCCTGTGGTATCTGCTGTTTCCTGTCAGATTTATTTTTATAAAAATGCGTAATCTTTTCCCAAAAGGCAGGCGAGGTAAATGACAAAGGAAGAATATCGTTCAGCGATAGATGATGTGATATGGCTCTCCGGCTGTGCTGTAAGTAAAACACCTCCCGATTCCGAAAGGATAGCAAATATCAACTTGGAACATCTCTATAAAGCAGCCAAAAAACATATGCTGACAGCCACCGTTGCCTATGCTTTGCGTTCTGCCGGAATCCTTGATAAAAGCTTTGAGCAGGCAAGGTCAAAATCTGTCGGAAAATTATTGCTATGGATATTGACAAGGCACGTCTATTTGAGAGAATGGAAAAGGGACAGATCTGGTATATGCCACTCAAAGGTACAGTCATAAAGGAATTGTATCCATCAATCGGTATGCGTCAGATGTCCGATTTTGATATTCTCTTTGACAAGAAATACGCCGAAAATGTCCGTGAGATAATGCTTGACCTCGGTTTTACCTGTGAGCATTTCGGTGAAGGAAACCATGATGTATATTTCAAGCAGCCTGTCAGCAATTTTGAAATGCACACCGGGCTATTCGGAGAAGCTCATAAGCCGGAAGCATATGAATACTACAAGAACATTAAAGATCGTCTGATTAAGGATAATGATAATGATTTCGGCTATCATTTCCGAAACGAAGATTTGTACATCTACCTGACAGCTCACGAATACAAACATTACTCCGGCAGCGGAACAGGACTGCGATCATTACTTGATACCTATGTTTTCTTGCAAAAGTATGTAAATCAGCTTGATAAGGAATACATCTCAATCGAAACAAAAAAGCTCGGTATTGGTGATTTTGAGCAGCAGAATCGTTCCCTTGCATTACATTTGTTCTGTAATGGTGATCTAACAAAGCAGGATCGTGAAATGCTGGAGTATGTGATATATTCAGGTACATACGGTACGCTTCAGAACAGTATAGAGAACAGCGTCAGAAAACACGGCGGCGGAAAGAAAGGAAAACGAATCTATCTAAAAAACAAGCTCTTTTTACCACTTGACATCATAAAGGACGCTTATCCCTTTTACTATAAGCACAAGGTACTGCTGCCGGCATTGTTCATCTACAGAATAGGCAAGGCTGTAACGGTAAAGAAAGGTCAAACGAAAAGAACTCTGAAAATACTAAAGAAAATTAAGTGAAAACGATTTGTATTTTTTCTCATACGACTTTCCCTTGTGTGTTTTCCAGATAAGCCGACGATTCAACCACATCCTCATCATACCTGACCCCATTATTATTCGGTTTTCAGATATATCAGGAATTGTATGATAAGCGTGTTGAGCTGGTTTTCCTTAAATAACCCCACATAAATACCGCAACATACAAAAAAGCCCTGTCAAACAACATACGAATGACAGGGACTAAAACAGACATTATATTGAAGGCTATCAACGAATATCTTATGGAGCTTGCAAAG
>CACWVH010000222.1 GCA_902764235.1 uncultured Ruminococcus sp. | reverse complement strand
GCACCCCTAGGGCACTTCCTTCGGGCGCCTGCCGCCTGGCTGAAATGAAAACCCGGAAGGTTTAAAAAAAGATTTAATTCAATTTCACGGATTCAGGTATAAGTAATCATTTTCTGCGCCGTCGGCGGAGAAAAATTGTAAATTACAAATCTGATTATCCGCATAAGCAAGGGTTTTTTAACTTTTACAATCAGCTAAGCCTGAGCAAAGGAGACTGATAACAGGCTGTTTGCTGTAACAGATCATCATATTTGGAGAAACGGAGGGGAAGCTTATTTGGAAAATATAAAAAACAGATTCATACTGGCTTCTCCGGGGCAGCTTGTGAAGGATCTGCTGGGCGGTGTGATAGCTGCGCTGATATCAATACCAATATCCATGGGCTATGCGCAGATAGCAGGACTGCCGATGCAGTACGGTCTTTACGGCTCGGTCTTTACAATAATCATTTTCGGACTGCTGACCACAAGCCGTGACTTTGTGTTCGGAGTTGACGCTGCTCCGGCGGCGCTTGTGGGCGGAACGGTGGCTTCAATGGGTATAGCTGCCGGGTCGCAGGAGGCACTGCACTTTGTCCCGACACTTACATTTTTTGTATCTCTGTGGCTGCTGATATTTTACCTTTTCAAAGCCGGAAGAATAGTAAAATACATTTCGTCCTCGGTAATGGGCGGCTTTGTTACGGGAATCTGCTGTACGATAATACTTATGCAGACCCCGAAGCTTTTCGGCGGCAGTGCAGGTGCAGGAGAAGCTCCGGAGCTTATTCTTCATATTATATCTCAGCTGCCGCAGTCTGATCCGGTGTCCTTCGGACTCAGTGCAGCTTCAATCACGATTATAATGCTGGCAAAGAAATTTATTCCCAAGGTCCCGATGTCTGTCATAGTAATGGCTGCGGCAGCGGTATGCGGAATGCTTGTACCGTTTGAAAGCTTCGGGGTAAAGCTGCTGCCTCATGTTGACGCAGGCTTTCAGGGCTTTGCAATGCTGCCGGTGATAGAGTCGGCAGATCAGCTGAGAGAATATTTGTTTTCTTCGCTGTCGATTGCAGCTGTCATCCTTGCGGAATCCCTTCTTGCATCCGGCGGAAACGCAATGAAGGACGGCTATAAGCTTGACAGCAACAGGGAAATACTTGCGTATTCGGCTGCAAATTTCATGTCTGCGCTTTCCTGCTGCTGCCCGGTCAATGCAAGTGTTTCAAGAACCGGCATAGTGCGCCAGTTCGGCGCAAGGTCACAGTGGCTTTCCATATCCTCGGGTCTTACAATGCTTGCAGTGCTTTATTTTGCAGCGCCGATGATAGAATACCTTCCTGTGCCGGTGCTGACATCAATCGTTGTTTCAGCACTGATAAATGCGTGTGAATTCAAAGAAGCGGTGCATTTTTTCAAAAAAAGCAGAACAGAATTCTATATATTTGTCGGAGCATTTCTTGCAGTTCTGATTTTCGGAACGGTTTACGGTGTTATGATAGGTGTTGTACTGTCGTTTATGTCTGTGATAATCAGAGCCGTAACTCCGCCGAGAGCTTTTCTCGGTGCGATAGAGGGCAAGGAAAACAGCTTTTATTCTTTAAAAAGAAATAAAGAGTCAAGAGCAGTGAAAAATACGATCATTTACCGTTTCGGAGGGAATCTTTTCTTTGCAAATATTGATACTCTCCAGAGCGATATTGAAGCAGCGATAAGAGAAGATACAAGGGTCGTTATAATAAATGCAGGTGCCTGCGGAGCTGTTGATATCACAGCTGCCGAAAGACTTCTTATGATGTATGAGGATCTCAGGAGCAGAGGCATACATATGTACATAACTGAGCACGTTGAAGAGGTAAATGACCAGCTCAGAGAATTCGGTGCTGGTAAGCTTCTTGAAAGCGGAGCGGTCAGAATGACCACAGCCCTTGCACTCAGGGATGCAGGTATAAAATACCCGTATCCGCTTGAGGATGAGGGGGCTGCCTATGTATTGAAAGACGAAAGAAAAAAACTGAGAGAAAAGTCTGCGGAGAAGAACAGCGCCCGTCCTGCCCATATCAGCAGAACGGCAAAGGGAATACAGCCTGAGCTTGAATGGGTTTTCGGCAGCATGGCTGAGGAATACAGGGCAAGGATCGCAGATGAGCTTATAGACAAGCTTTTCGACAGCAGGGTCAGTCTCAGTGAGCTTGAGGATGCAGAAAAGCACACGCTCTGGGGAAGAGTCAATATGTTTGACGAGGATGAGATACTTGATCGTATTGAGGAAAAGCTTGAAAAAGAGCTTTCAAGTGATCCCGAAAGGCTTACGAGGATCGAGGAGGTTATCCATGACAGGCGTGAATATATCGAACGGCGGATTAAGAATATGGATCCGGCTGCTATCAGAAGGCTGAGGGAAAGAAGAAAAAAATTTCTTGAATCTATCGGCAAAAAGGATGAATGACAGGCTTTATGGTCTGAGCTGAAAGTAGTTTTTCGGGTTTGTGGTGCGTGCTGTGTATTCATGGCTTGTGCTGACGGCTGATTTTTTCGGGGGGCGTCCGCAGGATGCGGACGCAGCAAAAGAGAAGATCCATAAGGTGATGGGCTGACGCCCCTCCACTTAAGGTTCTCCTCTTTTGAAATCTTCTCTCCTTAACCCCACCCCGCCCCGCTGCGCTGCCCGCCGCCCGCGGCGTGCGTGCTCGCTTACTGCACTCG
>CACWVH010000221.1 GCA_902764235.1 uncultured Ruminococcus sp. | reverse complement strand
AAAACACCGCAGCAAAGAATATAGTCCTGCTGCGGTGTAAAAAAAGCTGATCTGTAAAAAACGGATCATAATAAATAGTTTGTTTTTCTGCCTGTGTGCTTTGATAAAAATCATTGGTTCCCTGAATATGTAAAGTATAGGGAAACTGTATGATATCAGCCTTCGGAGGACTGTGTTGCTTCTGAGTTCTGACCGGTGATATTGTTTATTCCGTCCTGTATTCCGTCCTTGATACCGTCAACAGTATCGTTCAGACCGCTTGCAGCCTCCTGAAATTCCGAGGTATGCTGATCTATTTCGCTTCTAAGGTCATCAGCCTCGCTCATAAGGCTGGTCACATTGCTTGCAAATTCATCCTGAGCATCCTTGTATTCATTGCAGGAGCAAAGAGCAACAGCGGCAAGAACTGCAGCAGAAACAGCTATAATGATTTTTTTGGTATTTTTCATGGTATGTATCCTCCTCTAAGCAATTGCAGCCCGGAAACTGCTGCTTTCTGTATAGGGATCTCTGATAAATAAACCGGTCGGCAGCGTTGCAGTGCAAGGTGAAGCCGGCGTTCAGACAGATCAGAGATCCGGTGGATTTCAGTTGTTCCTGAATTAAATATATCATAAAAGTTTTTTTATTACAAGAGGAGGAATAAAAAATGATATTAACAGACAAAGATCATGTCTGAGAGCAGGCAGATCAGAAAAGGATAGTCGGGTCTGCCGGTTCACCATTGATCTCAGCCTCAAGATGAAGATGGGCTTCATCCTTGCTTTCTGAGGGGATGATGCCGATATAGCCGATAGTTTCTCCTGATGTGACCTCGCTGCCCTCCTTGGCGATGGATGTATTCGTCACACCGCAGTAGCGCAGCACATATCCGCCGTTGCTTTCTATAACAATGACATTTCCCAGCAGGGGATCGTTATAGAGCTGTTTCACCCTGCCGCTGAGAACTGCATGAACAGGCGAGCCTTCTCCGGCGCTGATATCAACGCCGTCATGTGTTCTCCAGTCGTTCATTGTATCGGAGCGGATAGGATTTTTAGGGCTGTACATTTTGATGACATCGCCCTTTTCAATAGGCTTGCAGACCTTGGCTGTTGAAGCAGCCTCCCTGACAGACGGTTCGGGCACTGACGGAGTCAGCTGCTCTGTTTTGTCGAGCTTTGGTTCAGGCTTGCTTTCCTCGGGAAGAGAGACCTCAATGACAGAGCTTTCATCCTCAGAGCCTTCATATTTCTGACCGCTTACTTCATTGGCGGCTTCAAGAGCAGAGGAATTGCCGGAGGACTGAGAGCTTTCCTCCCCGGTTTCCACATACTCATCAATGCTTCCGTAGGTATTCCATGCAGCGCCCGCAACAGCAGCGATGCACAGAGCGAGGGAGATATAAAAGGAAATATTTTTTCTTGGTGATTTTCGTGCGATCTTTTCTTTTTTCATTTCGTGCGATCTTTTCTTTTTTCATGCTGAACATAATATGCACCTCCGCTTTTATTTTTAACGAAAGCAGTGGTTTATATACATAATTTTTAATAAAAAGAAAGCTCTGCCTTTTTCGGGCGGGAATACCGAACCCAGAGCGCAGCATATGCGGAGCGATAGCGTGGCTGAAGCTGAGATATTCTGGTTTAGAGATTATTGTTTGTTTCTTTGAATTCAAGAAGTCTGTATGGCTCTATAGAAAGAGCATCGGAAATGTCGAAAAGCAGCTCTAATGAAACGGTTTTAATAATATTGGGTGCTTCGACTGCACTTAAATATGAACGGCTGATGCCTGTTTTTTCAGCAAACTGTTCCTGAGTCATTCCTCGAAGCTTTCTGAAATATGCAATATTTAGTCCGAGTTGGATATAGCTGTTTACATTGCCATAAGAAATAGATTTTGCCCTTGACATAAACATCCCCCTTTATAAAAAGCATATACAATTTATAAAAAATTATAAATAATTTAATAAATATCTATTGCTTTTTAATAAATAGCAATGTATAATAATCGTAAGAACAAGATGTGTATGTCATTTTTATAAATATTTATGTAGCTTTAATATATTGGAGGTAATTAGTGTGAAAGGTTCAATCAAACTGAGAAAATTAACAGCGGTATCACTCTGTGCCGCGCTTCTATGTGGTTCTATGGTCTCCTTACAGACAGTATTATCCGAGAGTAATATTAATGCCGGAGCAGTAAGTTCTGCCATTACATATACTTCAGGTAATATTAAAGAATACGGTGATTACACTTATTCTGTTGAAAATAATAAAGCCACAATACTAAGATATAAAGGAAATTCTCAGACAGTTAATATTCCCGAAAAGATCAACGGCATAACAGTCAAAACAATCGGTGCACAATCCTTTTATGGAGCTGATCTAAAAAGTATAAAAATTCCTGAAACGGTTACTGAGATAGATGCATACGCGTTTGCGGTAAGCAGACTAACAGCTATCACTATACCGAAAAGTGTTGTGAAAATAGGAGTTTGTGCTTTTAAATCGGCTGAGAATCTTAAGAATGTATCTATACCGGACAGCGTAGTGGAAGTCGGTGTAGGTGCTTTTGAGGATACCCCTTGGTATAATAGTAAAGCTAATGGAGATGTTTATATAGGAAAGGCTTACTACTCTTGCAAGGGGAAAATCGCTAATGGTACTGTAAGTATAAAAAAAGGTACAAAATCAATAAGTCAATATGCATTTGCTGATTGTAATAATATTAAAAGTATAATAATACCAAATGGTGTGTCAACAATTGGTGAAGGTGCATTTAATAACTGTTCAAGTCTTAAAAAAATTTCATTTCCTGAGGATCTTGTTCATTTGGGTCAGGAAGCATTCAGTGGAACACCATGGGCAAATTCTTTGCCAAAGGGAGATGTATATATAGGAAAGATATATTATAAATATAACGGTACATTATCAAAAGATACAGTTGTTATAAAAGATGGTACAAGGGGTATTGCAGACTGGGCTTTTTCTGAAGGCTGTGACAGCATGAAGAAAATCGAACTTCCCGATAGTTTGGAAGTGATCGGATCATATGCTTTCAGCGGTTGCCCGAAAATGACAAGTATATCTCTTCCAAAAAACATAAAAGAGATCTATCCCGGTTTAGGATGGGCTAAACCGACCAGCGATGGATCGGGATCTGCTGCATCTACAGTAGGTTTGATAAAGGGATTTACAATAAAAGGATATACGGGAACTGTTGCCGAAAGCTATGCAAAAGCATATGGTTTAAAATTTGTATCATTATCTGTGCAACCTGTGTCAATAACACTCAACAAAACCTCAATGACCCTCGGCAAGGGAGAAACAACAAAGCTTAATGCAACAATTGCTCCTTCAAATACAACGAACAAAACAGTATCATGGCGCACATCAGATTCAAAGATACTTACTGTTGACAAAAACGGCAATGTAAAGGCAGTGAATAACGGAACTGCATGGGTAACAGCTAAGACTGTAAACGGTATCGAAAAGTCATGCAGGATCACTGTTAAAAACGCACCCTCAAGGATAACGCTTACAAAGGGCGTTGTTACTATCGGTGTGGGCGAAAAGTTCTCAGTCGGCTCGGCTGTACCGGACGGCTCGGCTGCCGCAAAGCGAACCTACCGGACAAGCAACAGCGGTATCGTCAAAATGACACGCACTGACTGGCAAGGCGACTTTGTAGGCGTAAAGCCGGGCACTGCATATGTAACAGTCAGGACCTACAACGGCAAGGAAAGCACCTGCAAGGTTACGGTCAAGGCAGCACCCTCAGTTGTGACCATAAGTAAAAGGACGCTGACAATGAAAGTGGGACAGACGGCAGCACTGAGCTGCTCAGTACCGTCAAACGCAGGCTGTGCGACACGCACCTACCGCACAAGCAACAGCTCTGTTGTAAAAATGACAAATACAAACTGGACAGGTAAGTTCAAGGCTGTGAAAAAGGGCACAGCGTATGTAACAGTCCGCACCTACAACGGCAAGGAATCAAGCTGTAAGATAACAGTTGTCTGATATAGCTTATTCTGTTAGCCGTACAAGCACGTTATAATAATCGTAAAACACCGGTCTGAATATAATCGTAAAACACCGGTCTGAATTGTCAGACCGGCGTTTTTATGCAAACGAAGAAATGAATGTGTAAGTGTAAAATTAGTTGACGAGCTACAAGCTCAAATTTATAACGATCTTTGCCGTTAATACCGGTATAAACGATTGGCGAATTTAAAACAATCCCCTGTACGCTGTCCAGTTTCATTTATGGTGGTGCCGCATATATGGGGCATGGGGGCTTAGTTGGCAATAGGGATTTGAATTTTATTCTGTTGCAGTTCAGGCTGAATAAATATGACGATACCCAAGAAAAGCCTTATCAGATTAACTAAGCCGTGAATTGCGGCACCAGAGGCACGCAGGGCGGTGACTGAGAGATCGGTCAGGCTGGAATCTGTCCCGGAAAGAAAAATACAATTATTTCGTCAATGAATATAATTCCTAAAAAGAATCAAAACACAAAAAATTCAAAACTTTATGAAAAAACTTTTAAATTT
This sequence comes from uncultured Ruminococcus sp., assembly GCA_902764235.1. GTDB lineage: Bacteria > Bacillota > Clostridia > Oscillospirales > Acutalibacteraceae > UBA1213. The sequence goes on along the minus strand of CACWVH010000221.1, from coordinate 431 downwards.
ATTAACTAATTATGAAGTAAAAATGTGTTTGTTCATAATTTATTAATAATCTTTCTATGTCAAAATGCACAAAAAAAGTGGTTTTCTGATATAAAATATACCTAAAAACCGCACGAAAAAGGTCACAAAAAGCGAGATTTCGTCATTATGCACAATTTTAACTCCTTTTCTTTTACAAATAAATTTAAAAAAACAGTAAAAAAACTATTGACATTTTGTTCATAAAGAGTTAATATATATTCAACAAAAGAACAGCACACCGAATCCCCTTCGGGTGTGAGGTTCAAAAAAATATTTTTAAGAAAGAGGTAATCTATCATGACACTCCAGCAGAAGATGCTCGCTAAGCAGAGCAAAAAAGGTTTCACACTCGTTGAACTCGTAGTTGTAATTGCAATCCTTGCAATTCTCGCAGCTATCGCAATCCCGGC
>CACWVH010000220.1 GCA_902764235.1 uncultured Ruminococcus sp. | reverse complement strand
TTATGGGTGAACAACTTAAAAACCTGAAATGCATAAAACAACGCATTATCTCTGGGTTTTTCAGAACAATCAATAATGAGTTTCACGGATTCAGGTGAAGATCAGTATTATTTGCCGTTTTTCTGTATGTAGCTTTTATTATATCACCACAAAATAACAAAAGCAATGTGAAAAAACAATAATAATGAAAATTAAAAACCCGCTCCATGACAGGAACGGGTCTTTGCACATTATCTTCATAGCAGCTGACTGACGGTCATCTGTGGCCTCCGCCTCCGCCGAAGCTTCCGCCGCCTCCTCCGCCGCCGCCTCCGCCGCTGCTGCTGTCACTGGGCGGTATATAGCGTCTTGTGGTATGCTCGTGCAGGAACTGGTCTGTTACCTCGTTGAATCTTATCCTGTTTCTTGAGGTATATGCCGAAGCCTTCTGAAGCTCTCTGAATTTATATTGCTTGCGTATTTTTTTATTGCTGTAAACACCAATAATAACTCCGAGCAGCACGCCTGCTGCAACATATACCGGCCAGTATTTCGGCGGCGGAACAGGCATATCAACTATTTTTCCGAAGAAAACATACCTGTAACAGTCCTTTTCATCATTATGATAGGAGCTTTCCCATACCGGACCGGCTTTTTTATATTTTTTCAGATCGGAGGTGAATTTTTCAATAGCAGTTTTTACTTTTTCCTTATAAACTATACTTCCGCTGCTGGGAAGATATTTATACATATCCTGTATCATTTCCTCAATCCTGTCATCAAAGCCTGAGGAAGGATAATACAGCTTCGCATCATGGCAGGTGCATATGTAGTCATATGAGCTGGAACGTCCCTCAAAGTCAAGATACAGAAAAACCGAATCCTGATCGTATTCAAGCGTGAACAGTTCGATAATGCCGTTTCTTGTGAAGCTTTCCGTTGCCGGATCGGAGCGGTAATTACCGCCTATGAAAACCGCAACATTCATTCCTATCTCGTCAGCAGTTGCCTGTATATTTTCGCATAGCCTGCCATAGTAGGATTCACTGACAAAAAGCTGTGCTTCGTCCTTATAATATGCATTCTTTGTCTTATAGTATTTTCCGCTGTAAAGGGACTGCTGCATATCGCTGCTGTTATATGAAAACTCATGCACAGGCTCTGCAACTGCGTCATTTTCCGCTGCAAGGGCAGGAACAGATAAAGCCGAAAATGCTATTAAGGCAGCTGTTAAAAACGCAAATATCTTTTTCATCATTATAGCAGCCCTCCTAAAAACAGCCCTCCCAGGAGATATCCGATCACTGAAACGATAATCGTTGTAAGAGCGATCACAAAAGCAATATGTCTTTTCATCTTGCCCTCATCGATCGGCAGCTCACCGGCGATCTTTCCTGTCTGTCCGTTAATTGCGTATTCCCAGACCCTGCCCTTGTAATGGAAGGTCATAAACCATACCGGAAGCAGCATATAGTTCCATCTGAGCTTCTGAACAATATTCTGAGTATTTTTTCCGATAAGCTTGTCATATCCGCAGGAGGAATCAATCGCAGCCGAATTGTTTTCAAACATTCTCTGATATATTCTCGGATAGACAGCTTCCTTTTCAACATCAAACTTATCTGCGAAAAAGCCGCTGAGGTATGCCATATCAAAATCCTTGATTTTTGAATAATCGAACGGCTCGATAGATTCCATCAGATCATCCTCTATCTTTTTTGAACCGTCGGCAGGAACGCCGTTATATTCAACATTAAGATCTCTTACGACATTAAATACCTTTGTCTGTGTATATTCGTAATTTCCGCTCATCCATGTCCTGATCGTTTCACCCGTAGCCTGCATTCTTGAACGTGTTATGGCGTCTGCCACCCAGAACGGAACATACAAACCTGTCATTTTCTCGATCTGCTTTTCAGACACAAGGTCATTCGGAACGTATTTTTTCTTTTTTGCCCAGTTATTGAAATAATCCACTGCCTTATCTCTGCCGAAGGCAAAGGGAAGCACCTTTGAGGGTCTGTATTTTCCCTCAATACGCCCCTTGAGTATTACGGGATTATGACAATAATAGCAGAAAGCAGCCGCTGTATTCATATCGGAAACGATCTCAGCTCCGCAGCTCGGGCACTGATAGAGCCTGGTATTTTCGCTGAATTCGTCCTCCTTCATCTGCTGCTCGGGACTTTTTCCCTCCTGAGCTGCCTTTTCATTTCTCTTTAATTCTTCCTGTCTTAGTCTTTGCTCATCCTCTTTTGATTCGCTTTTTTGCTGAACCATCTGGTTAACCTGCTGTGCAGTAAATTCGCCTGTACAGTATTCACAGCAAAAAAGCTGCTTATCCGGGTCAAATTTCAGCTCTGCCCCGCAATTGGGGCATTTATAAAGCTTTACATCCATAATTCAACACCTCTGGAACACTCGAATAACATGTAACATTCTGCGGTAATAAGTAGAACTATCTGATAAATAGATTATACTATATCACTATCAACAATGTCAACAACCGGCGTGCCGCCGGTGTCGCAATTCACGGCTTAGTCAATCTGAAAAAGTTTTACTCAGGCACCGCCATGTCTTTTCAGCCTGAACTGCATCAGAATTATTATCCAATGCTGATTGCCAATTTTAATGGCGGCAGGCGTGCTGCGCACGCCTGCCGCCTGGCTGAAATGAAAACCCGGAAGGTTTAAAAAAAGATTTAATTCAATTTCACGGATTCAGGTTATACACATAGCGTGCGCCGGTGTTGCGACGCTCTTATCGCTTCGCTCTTACCCACCGGCTTATAATGTCGAAGTTGCGGTTCTGGCTTTCTTCTGACCAGAACCTTTGTCTCGGTTGATTATAGTTTTTTCAAAACTCCAATAAAATGCACGAATAAAATAAGAGGTACGGAAAATTCAAGAATCAGCGTAACGAAGCTGCTCACGCTCACACAAAACTAACCGCCGCCACAAAAATAAGCGAGCACGCCGCAGGCAGCGCAGCGTAGGAAAGCGGGTGCAGTAAGCGAGCACGCACACCGCAGGCGGTGGGCAGCGCAGCGGAGACGGGGTGGAGATAAGGAGGTGAGATTTCCAAAGAGAGGAAACTTAAGAGGAGGAGCGGCGCCCCTTCTCTTATGGTTCTTCTCTTTGGCTGCGTCCGCATCCTGCGGACGCCCCCCGAAGAAACCAGCACAATCAAGTTAGTGTAAAATATTACTGGGACTTTTAAATCAGAAATGATGTCAGCAGTTCAGGCTCAAAAGGTCTGGCGGTGCCCGGAAAAAACTTTATCATGCTGACTAAGCCGTGAATCAAGGGTCCAGCACCCCAAAGGCACTTCCTCCGATTGCGTCACACTGGCAAGTAAAATTTAAGGAAGCACTGATTAAATCCAGTGCCTGTATTGCGTCAGCAATTTTTTCGTCAGGTTGTGCAAAAAGACCGCAGGCAACCTGACGGTTGTCA
>CACWVH010000219.1 GCA_902764235.1 uncultured Ruminococcus sp. | reverse complement strand
GGATGAAGGTATGATAAGAATAGCACTATCTGATTTTTGTAATTTACTTGACCACCCTACAGAAGATTTCATTAAATCATTAAACTATATGTATCTTAATAACATTTCATTTGACGTGTTCAGCTGTTGCTCTAAAATGAAGGAATGTGAAAAAGCCGGAAAATGTTTGCATACAGATCAGCTATATGCTACAGTCTGCCAATATCAAAAACTAATGAAAAGGACTGGTAAATTTGAGTGATAAAAAAAACAAACGTCCTTTTAAAGGTTCAAGTATTATTGATTTTCCGAAAAAATATGTAGTCCTTGATCTTGAAACAACCGGACTCTCTCCTGAATGGGATAGTATAATTGAAATCGGAGCCATAAAAGTTGAGGATAACATAATAACAGATACATTTCAACAACTAATTAATCCAGGGTTTGAAATCAGTGATTTCATACAGAACTTTACAGGAATAACTAATGAAATGCTTATTTCCCAGCCTTCGGTTTCAGAAGTATTACCTGATGTAGAAAGCTTTGCAGAAAATAGTATTATTATCGGTCATAACGTGAATTTTGATATCAATTTTTTATATGACAATTTTGTATACTATATGGGTAAGCCCTTCACAAATGGCTTTATAGACACTATGCGCATTTCCAAAAAAGTATTACCGGGTCTTGATCATTACAGACTAATCGACATTGTGTATGAACTGGGAATCGAAGGCTCGGAATTTCACAGATCGTTGAGTGATTGTGAATATACATACAAATGCTATGAAACTATGAAAGCATTGATCGAGGTTGATTTCGGAGGAACGGAACAGTTCAAAAAACAATTCAGAAATAATTACTACGAAAAACTTGACCTTACTTCCCTCAGACCCAACACAGAAAACTTTGACCCCTCACATCCTCTATTTAACAAAGTATGTGTATTCACCGGAACTCTTGAAAAATTTTCAAGACAACAAGCAGCTCAGATTGTTGTTGATTTTGGTGGAAACTGTGGGAATTCTGTAACAAAAAAGACAAACTTCCTTATTCTGGGAAATAATGAATACTGCTCAAGAATAAAAGACGGAAAAAGCACAAAGCAAAAGAAAGCCGAAGAATACAAACTCAAAGGACAGGACATAGAAATAATACCCGAAAATGTGTTTTATGATATGATAAATGAACAATAAAAACCGCCCCGAAAGGCGGTTTAAAATCAATGAAAGGACTATTAATATGAAACTAAATCCCGAATGTCTCAGAGCAGTTCTTCTGTCAATTGAAACCTTGTGTGAAATAATAGAAAACGGTTCGTCCTTCAAAGAGATTTATCCCGAGCTTGATGAATTGCTGAACTATAAATTATGTTCAGAATACCAAAAAACGGATATCATCTATTGCTTAAAGTGTCTTAGTGACGAAGAACTCATAAAAGGAGGACCGCTGTATGGGGATGGTGAAATAATCGATTTCGATATTTCAGAAATCACACCGGACGGGAGAAAACTACTTGATAAAATACGTGATAACTCAAAATGGAAAAAACTGCTCAATAAAATAAAGGCTGCCGGACTCAGTTTCAGCATAGCTAATTTGGTTCAATTTTCTTTTCAGACAAATGATAACTAATAGTTAAGCTCATCTATCCGGTTACTTATATTTTGCTCTTTTTCAGTTAATATAATATCAATAACATACTTTTTGATCACCTTGTCATTGGGGATTTCAACATGATTATCCCTTATGTAGCAATTGTAGGCACGAATTATTTTCTTGTGCGTATCTTTATACTTTGTTATTTTTACAAACAGTACAATTACAGATATCAAAAGAATAAGCGCAAAGATACATACTCCCCAAAAAATACTTATATCAAAAAATACAACAGTCTCCATCATTACTTCTCCCCTTTGACTTTTTCTTTATTTCTATGATACCACTTTTAATCAAATCATGTCAACAAAAACTGATGACAGACTGTTCAGCATAATTTCCCCACCCCGGTACAAAGCTGAGTGGGGAAATTTTAAGTAGTTTTGAAAAATGTGTTGACAAGCACCTAAAAAGGAGGTGAGAACAGTGGCGAAAGGCAGACACGAAAGAAAAGACAGCCACGAGGAAAAAGCTCAAAAAATCATCCTCGTAACTGCCATACTTAGTCTGGCGAAAGTCGTATACGATATCATAAAAGATATCCTTAACGGCTAAGCCAATCCGAAAAGGGGAGCGGTCACTCCCCTGAGTAGGATTATAACAAATCTGCCGAGCTGTTGTCAATATATAATCCTACGGAAAAGGAGGCTTTCAAATGGATATTATTGATATTATATTGGATGTCGCAATAATAATATGTAACATTACAGTCATTATAATACTTTTAAAGGAGAGAAAAAAATGAATCTGCGTAAGATCAGGCTTGAACAGGGATTATCAGTCCCAAAACTTGTTGAACTATCCGGCGTTCCCCGCCGTACAATTCAGAATATAGAAAAAAATGACGATTGTAATGTTTCAACTGCCCTCAAACTCGCCAAAGCTCTGAATGTTACCCTTGACGAGCTTTGTATAACGAATGAATAATGATAAATAAGTAATTCCCCGCCCCGGTACAAAATTGAGTGGGGAATTTTCAAACACATAATAAATTATTTATCTAAAAACATTGACACATAATAAATTATGTAGTATAATAATATATGTAAGGGGGACGTCAAATGAAAAGCTAT
>CACWVH010000218.1 GCA_902764235.1 uncultured Ruminococcus sp. | reverse complement strand
CTGCCGCCGTCCCCTGAAATCTCCCCCTTCCCTTTGGGAAGGGGGACGGGGGGATGGGTGCGAGAAGCTGCACCATACGGGTGAGCAACTTAAAAATCTAAAACGCATAAAACAATGCATTATCTCCGGGATTTTCAGAACAACCAATAATGAGCTTCACGGATTCAGGTATTATCTTTTTAAGCCTTGGTAACTGTGATTTCCTGAAAAAATTTTTAAAAAACTGTTGACAAATTATATTTTATCAAATATAATTGTATCAGATAAAAATTCAAAGGAGGAAATCTACCATGAGTATCTATGAATATTCCGTAACACGTCCTGACGGGAGCGAGCTTTCGCTCAGCGAATTCAAGGGCAAGGTAATTATAATCGTCAACACTGCAACAGGCTGTGGTTTCACTCCGCATTATAAGGATCTTGAGGAAATGTACGAGCTGTACCATGAAAAAGGACTTGAGATCATTGATGTCCCCTGCAATCAGTTCGCAGGTCAGACCCCCGGTACTGACGATGAGATCCACGAATTCTGCACACTGAAATATAACACGCAGTTCCCTCAGATGAAAAAATCTGATGTCAACGGAGAAAATGCCCTTCCGCTTTTTGAATACCTCAAAACACAGCAGGGCTTCAATGGCTTCGGCATGAACCCGGCAGGTCTTGCACTTGCTGCAATGATGAAAAAGACTGACAAGAATTATAAGAATAATCCTGATATCAAATGGAACTTTACAAAATTCATCGTTGACAGAGACGGAAACGTTACCGCAAGATTCGAGCCGACGGCAAGCATGAAGGAAGTTAAAGCCTGCGTTGAAAAGCTTATTTAAGCATATCACTGCACGGGAAGGATATTAATATATGGAGCAGATATCATCACCGGATCGTCCGGTGGTGATATTTGCGGCTTTAAAAGGAGGATAAGGATGAATACAAGCAAAGAAAATGACGCAGCTTCTGACAAGCTCAGGCTTGAAAATCAGCTGTGCTTTCCGCTTTATGCCGCCGCAAGAAAGGTGGTCTCTCTCTACACTCCCTATTTCCGGGAGCTTGGCATCACCTATACACAGTATATAGTTTTCCTTGTCCTGTGGGAGAAAAAGGAGATCACTGTGGGCGAGCTTGGTTCAAAGCTCTATCTCGACAGCGGCACTCTCACTCCGCTAATCAAAAAGCTTGAAAAGGAAGGCTACATCGAAAGATCAAGAAGCACCGACGATGAAAGGGTTGTCCTTGTATCTCTTACGGAAAAGGGTGCACAACTTCGTGAAAAGGCTGAATGTATACCCTCGGAGGTAGGCGGATGTATTCCGCTCAGCCTTGAAGAAGCAATGACTCTCTACACCCTTCTTTATAAGCTTCTGGGAGGTTTACAATGAACGAAAAAGCTGATATAAGAGAAAAAACAATTATCCGCACAAGCGTCATCGGCATCGGGGCAAATATACTGCTTGTCATTTTCAAGGCGCTTGTGGGCTTTGCTGCAAATTCCATAGCCGTAATACTTGATGCGGTAAACAACCTGACCGACGCTGTTTCAAGCATCGTCACGATAATCGGCACTAAGCTTGCAAAAAAAGCACCGACCAAAAAGCATCCCTACGGCTATGGCAGACTTGAATATATGAGTCAGCTCATTGTTGCCGGGCTTATCCTTTATGCCGGAATAAGCTCAGTCACAGAATCCATAAAAAAGATCATTGAGCCTGAGCCTGCCGATTACAATATTGTCTCACTTATCGTTATATCCTCTGCGGTGATAGTCAAGCTTTTACTTGGTCTGTACGTCCGCAGCAAGGGCAGACAGGTATCCTCCGGTACGCTTGAGGCATCGGGCACGGATGCGCTTTTCGATGCTGTGATCTCATTTTCTGTGCTTGCGAGCGCAGCGGTATATATGATATTCGGTCTGAGCCTTGAAGCATATGTGGGAGTTATAATCTCCGTATTCATAATAAAATCAGGACTTGAGCTGATCGGCGAGGCTGTCGATGAAATGCTTGGTCAGCGTGAAACAAGCGAGCTTACACGCTCTGTAAAAAGCTGCATTGCAGAGGAAAAAAATATACACGGCATCTACGACCTTCTGATCCACGATTACGGTCCTGACAAGCACCTTGCAAGCGTACACATAGAGGTTGACGATACTCTGACCGCAAATCAGATAGATCTGATTTCACGCAATATACAGGAACGTGTCTATGTCAGCACAGGCGTCATACTCACAGCAGTGGGCATTTATTCAAGAAACACCGGCAACGACGAAGCCGCAAAGATCCGCAGCGACGTCTACAAGCTTGTGGGTTCCCACGAAGGCATTCTCCAGTTGCACGGCTTTTATTATGACCCCGAGAAAAAACGCATTTCCTTTGACATCATTATAGATTTTGACGTTGACAGAAAGGCTTTATACGATCATATCCTCAAGGAAGTAACCGAAAAATACCCCGGCTACGATATCCGCATAGCCCTCGACACAGACGTCAGCGAATCAAATTAGGAATTTGGAAAGTGGAAAGTGGAATTGGGAATGAGGAATTAATTTGCGTTAATTTCAGAATCAGCGAAACGAAGCCGCTCACGCTCACACAGAACTCGCCGTCGCCACAAAAGTAAGCGAGCACGCCGCAGGCAGCGCAGCGTGGGAAAGCGAGTGCAGTAAGCGAGCACGCACACCGCAGGCGGTGGGCAGCGCAGCGGGGGCGGGGTGAGGTTAAGGAGAGAAGAT
>CACWVH010000217.1 GCA_902764235.1 uncultured Ruminococcus sp. | reverse complement strand
GACCCCACCGGGAATACTCCGATAGGGTCATATTTTTCTTAGTAATTATCAATTATTGAATTTATGTTTTCGCTTGTAAGCACGTTGCCTCTGCCAATTCGCTCTGTGTTCAAATCCTGATATTTGCTCGTTTTGTTATTATAGTCTTCCTCAGAAACCTTGTCTCCATTTATATAAAACTCATATTCTCTGGCACCTATTGTAATTTTTCTGAAGCCATTAGTTACAAACGAATTATCAGAATTTACCTCACAGATCTCGTCCCAAAAACCACCTTGACCATTAGTGTGTCCGCTTCCAACAACTATTTTTCTGGTCTTATCAATATAAAGATTTCCATATTGACCATAGCATATTGACTCACTAACCTTATTATCTTCTATTGTATACATAGCACATGCATTAGCGTGAGCACCGAATCCGGTTGATACAAACAGTTCAGGTATTCCGTCATCATTGACATCATACAGATCAAACGCATAGCTTTCTGAACCATTCTCACTAAGCTTTTCATTCAGGAAATTCTTGTATGATGTTTTCCAGTCTGTATGCGGTTTATAAACAACACCACAAAACAGTTTCAAATCAGCATTTATCAATTCGTCATAGGTGAATGTTTTATTACTGGTTTTATAAATATCCGACTCATTTTTTAAAAGTCCGTTATTAGGGAAATATAATTCGATTGTTTTTCCGTTCCTGTTTATACTACACTTTATGAACAGGCCTGATGCAGTCATAGTTCCTCTGATATGAGGCGGACGACCAACAGTTGCTGATAATTCGCCAACCTTATCAGTGATATCCTTATAACTCATTCCTGCTTTGATATCCTTTGTTACAGCAGCATTATTTAATTGTGCTACTATATATGAAAGCTCGTATTTCCCGGTTTTCAACTCGTCTTTAGCATCCTTGCCATTAAGACAAAGAACCCCGTCTTTAAATTCAGTATTGTTATCATTGCTTTCCTCTAATCTGAATTCCAATCCCGGAAAAACATCATCATTTTGAAATGCAATAGCAGCATAACTTTATGATTTCAGGTATGCTCTTATCTATAAGTTCCTCCGCACTATAGATCTGCTTATTTTCTTTTTTCAGGACAACATCGTTCAGGTTGGTTGTCTTACTCTTTTCAACAGCCACATCTTTTATATTTACAGGATCGTATCCGTCACAAGTCACTACTAACAGATATTTTCCCTCCGGCATAGATATGGAAAACTCTCCTTCATTATTTGTGTAACACTCATATTCGCCGAATCTTATAGCCATTTCATCTGAAGAGGTGTACACTTCGATTTTTGAATTTTTGATGGGCTTGCTATCTTCTGTCAAAACTTTGCCAGTAATGATGCCATTATCCGAAAATTCATTTTTAAATACTTCATTTTTCAGAGCAGATTTAATAGTGCTTTCAGAAAAGTCTGGTGTTCTGCAATTATTTATTTTATAATCAAGCATCGCAAGTTCAGAAATGTATTGGTCTGCATTTTTTATAATGTCCTTCTCCTTATCAGAAAGAGCACCAAACTGCCAGCTGTCTTTAAGTGTTTTTATCATAACAATAGATGTACGATAATACATATCAAGAGATCCTATCAATACATCATAAACATTTTTGTTTTGATTGAGCCCCGAATTAAACTTACCAATGGCTTTCCCTTCAACATCAGCAATCATTCGCTGCATAACTGTCAAAAACATATAATCAGATGCATTGTTTATATTCTTTAAGGGTTTAAACGAAGAATTCATCTCTCTTAATTCTTCAGTTGACATTACTTTTTTATAAACATTAACAAATTCAGAAGCAGCACCACCTGTTGACCAATCCAAAGGTATCATAACAATTGATTTCATGATTTTTGAATATACTTCATCTTCGACAATATCTTTTAATAAAGCTGAATCGGAAAAACATGTTTCGTAATATTTCATTGCAGATTCATACTTTAATTTATCATTACTATCGTCACTTAGCTTTAATCCAACTATATTTCTGGCTTCTTCAGAGAATGTATTTTTATAATTTACCAAAACATTTTTATCATATGCACGCCTTTTGATATACTCTATAACTGTATTCTTTAAAATAGATTTTGCAGATGATTTTACTGTACTTTTTGCCTTATTTAGTTTTGACATTACTTCCTCATTATCTGAAAGCTTATTTAGTGTTTCATCAAAAACCTTTAATGACTTATTATCTCTTGCACCAGTATGTGCGTATGAATCAATATAAAAATTAATAACATTGTTATTATCTGAGCCACCTTTTTCGACTAAATCACCTACAAGAGTGTCTATATTGTTTAATCCTTTATATACATTCGTTTCTGTTTCGGCAACTTTTTTGTCCGTTTCTATATCATATCCTAATACTTGTGCATAGGCTTCTGCCATTTCAGCTGATACTTGACGATCTTCGCCAAAAGGATTTATCAACTCATATTTTAAATTTACCACCGCATCCAATGCATATTGATTATATAACCTTTTGAAATTCAACAGGAATTTTGATACACCGAATACAATGTTTTCATCATCTGTAATTCCTTGTGTCAGGAGATTGCCTACAAAGTACTTGTTATAATTCGGTCCATACATTGCTTCAAACAATGTGTATTGAGGTAAATCTACGAGCAACGTCGTTTTGTTATTATTATTCATAAAGCTGCACTCTGCTGACAGAAGTGATAATACGACCTCGGGCTCTATATATACACATTCATTGGCAACAATATAATTTACATAAACAGGATCTGAGTCAACTCTCAAAGTGGTATAATGACCGGGAACTCCGTAATCAATATAATAAATATTCTGATCCATACGATTAAGATTAATGGAGAGATGCCCTTGAGATATATTATAACCATTTGCTGTTTCCTTGACTTTAGACCTTGTCATGAATTCGATATCATTTATTGATAGATAAACAATATCGCCATCCTTCTCTTTCATAAAATGTGCTTCATGCTTACTTAACGCATCCACTCCAGCTATTAATCCATAATCATCTAAATTATAAGGATAGTTACACAGTACGTCAACTACGAAACTTTCATATTCTGTATTGACAGCATATGTATTGAAACTTATAATACTCGTTAATACGATCACTGTGCTTAAAATCATTGATATAATTTTTTTCATAAGTATTATTCCTCCTCTTTATCATCATAAGTTGAGTAATAAACTTCCTCTATATTTCCTGTCAGAGCGTCTGCGAGTTCATCATTTACAACAATAACCCACTTTCCATCTTTTTTTATTAAATCAACAGATAGTTTATATTCCTTTAACTTCACGTTTTTAATGTGTTCTATCAGTAAATCGCTTGTTTTTGCTAAAATATCTTCATCATCTATACTCATACTCTTTTCAGATTCAGATAAAGCATCACTGAAAGCCTTTTTTACATCAGGGCTGTACACAATAATATCTGCTGTTCCATTATTATTATCATATTTTTCATTTTCAAGTTTATAAGTTACTCTGCTGATGATAGCTTTTGAAATATCATCAAAATTATCAATTTGTGAATCTTCTATACCGAAAGTTTTATTGTTGTCCGTAAACTTTCCGTCTTTAATCTGTTCAGTTTCTTCAGTAGCACTACTATCTTCAGATGATTTCTGATTTTCACTTTCCAAATTATATTTCACAAAAGAATTAATGCTGACTTTTTTTCCATCAACCTTCATATCCTGTGATACGGAAATGGTCTTTTTTTCCTCAGCGGCACAGGCATTAAACTGCATGAATATAACTGCCGTGCTGAGCACCGAAGCACAAACCGCTATTGAAAGAAGCTGCTTCCCTTTCTTCTTTTTA
>CACWVH010000216.1 GCA_902764235.1 uncultured Ruminococcus sp. | reverse complement strand
ATCAGAGCCGCGGGAATAAAAGCAGAAGTCCTGAACCCAGAGCGCAGCGTATGCGGAGCGATAGCGCGTCGCGACACCGGCGGCACGCCGGCGCCGGCGGCTGGTTGACAAGGGACGATTTATGTTATAAAATGATTATTGTAGTGTTGGGAAATAAAATCTTCCGGTCCGGAAAAAAGGGTAGGTCAACGGGAGATTTTCAGATATTAAAAAATAAATCAGAACAGGAGAATCAATATGGTTACTTTTGAAGCAGAAATCAATAATAAGAAGGTAAAGCTTTACTCAAATGCGCCGCTTAAAAATGCGGCAACAGCTCTTCTTCGTACACTGAATCAGCTCAGTCAGCAGACAAATATTTTCAGCCCGAATTTTGCGCTGAATTATGGCTGGGCAAGATATTATCTCAGCAAAAGAAAGGACAAGAATGCGGCTTACTATGTCATCCAGACAGCAGATTATCAGAACGACCCGATGAATCTCAGAACAGATGACTGCACAACACCGCTTATCGTCCAGAATATGCAGGTCGATACCAATGTCAAGGCAAAGGTCAGAGAGCCGGAGCCGACACTTTACAGCGATACTATCCTTGTTCTCAAGGATGCTATCAATGCAAAGGATGTATATATGAACCGTTCTGAGGCAACAAAGAACGGAGATTCAGGCTGGTATTTCGGACTTCTCAATGATGAGAACGAAGGCAAGCATGAAACAGACGAGCTTGTCAATATGCCCTCCTATGAGCTTATGAAATTCAGAGGCGAGGCACTCAGAGTTCTCCAGATGCCTGTCGGAACAGTTGCAGTTTTCCATGAAAATACAATGACAGCTCTTGTTGACAAGGATGACAATCCTCTTGAATTCACAACACGTGATGACAGAGAGCGTGCCATTGCTCAGAGAAAGGCTGCTGAGGCTGCCGAGAGCGAAAATAATAAAGAAGACAGCGGAGAATAATCTATATGTATAAGCTTCTGAAAAAGCAGGGAAGTGCACGGCGGGGAGAAATAGTAACTCCTCACGGCACTATCCAGACCCCGGCTTTTATGAATGTTGCGACCTGCGGAGCAATAAAGGGGGCTGTTTCTGCCCTTGACCTGCGGGAGCTTCGCTGTCAGGTGCAGCTTTGCAATACCTATCATCTGCATCTGCGCCCGGGGGATGAAAATGTAAAAAAGCTCGGCGGTCTGCATGAATTCACAAGATGGCAGGGTCCTATCCTGACAGACAGCGGCGGCTTTCAGGTTTTTTCCCTTGCAAAGCTGCGAAATATAAAAGAGGAGGGCGTGACCTTCGCTTCTCATATTGACGGACACAGGATATTCATGGGACCTGAGGAAAGCATGACGATACAGTCAAATCTTGGCTCAACGATAGCGATGGCATTTGACGAATGTATCGAAAATCCTGCCGAATATGAATATACAAAGCGCTCATGTGACAGAACATACAGATGGCTCCGCCGCTGCAAAAAGAAAATGGACGAGTTGAATTCCCTTGAGGATACTATCAATCCCAGACAGCTGTTGTTCGGAATAAATCAAGGCTCGACCTATGACGATATCCGCATAGATCATATGAAGCGGATAAGAGAGCTGGATCTTGACGGCTACGCTGTTGGCGGACTTGCAGTCGGAGAAAGCGCACAGGAGATGTACCATACCCTTGACGTTGTAGTTGAGCATATGCCGGAGGATAAGCCCAGGTATCTTATGGGCGTGGGAACTCCCGTGAATATTTTAGAGGCTGTACACAGGGGAATAGATATGTTCGACTGTGTTATGCCCACAAGAAACGCCAGACACGCAAACGTTTTCACATGGTCGGGCAGACGCAATATGCTTAACGAAAAATATTTGCTTGATACAGAGCCTCTTGATACAGAATGTGACTGCCCCGTATGCCGCAATTTCACGAGAGCTTATATCAGGCATCTTTTCAAAAGCGGTGAAATGCTGGCAATGCGCCTGTGCGTAATGCATAATGTATATTTCTACAATACTCTTCTCATGCGTATCAGGGAACAGATCGAAAACGATACCTTCGAGGCTTTCTACAATAAATACAAAGATATCCTCGACAAAAGAATTTAATATAATGAATAATTTGCGTATAGCTGCTTTCACTATTAAACTGAAAGCAGCTGTACGTGTTTTTTATATTCAACAGAAACGCTCAGAAACGCTCACTACGTTCGCTCAATGAATAGTGAATAATGAATAGTGAATAATGAATAGTGAATAATATTTGCGTACTTACTACTGTGACCTATAACCAAAAGTAAATAGCGGGACCCAAATCTCTGAATCAGCGAAACGAAGCCGCTCACGCTCACACAAAACTTGCCGCCGTCACAAAAGTAAGCGAGCACGCCGCAGGCAGCGCAGAGTAGGAAAGCGAGTGAGATAAGGAGGTGAGATTTCCAAAGAGAGGAAACTTAAGAGGAGGGGCAGCGCCCCTTCTCTTATGGTTCTTCTCTTTGGCTGCGTCCGCATTTTGCGGACGCTTGCGAATAAATTAGCGGCATGTAAAATCCATGAATCAGCGTAACGAAACTGCTCACGCTAACGGAAACGCTCACTTTGTTTACTCAAATAATAAAGAAGGTGAATAAATAAGAATATTTGAGTACAGCCTCTTTACCACTTAACCAAAAGAACCAGCAGAAATAAGCGGTCAGAAAGAACTGAAAAAACTGATAATCAATCTCCGTGAATTTTCACCGGTAGTGTAAATATAATATCCGGTATTTGCCGGGTTATTTTTTGTTTATTTCAAAAAACACTTGAATGTTTGCTTTTTGCCTGTTATAATGTTATCTGTGTCGGAATGACGATTATGCAGGGAATACCTGTAAATACCTTATATTGAAAGGAAAAGGAAAAGATGGATGGATTAATGTTACTTGATAACGCGGCAAAAACAGCCGGTGCAGCTCAGGCACAGCAGCCGAATACATGGTCAACTGTTCTTATGTTCGGCTTCTGGGCGCTTATCATAGGTGCAATGTATTTTATTCTTATCAGACCGCAGAGAAAGAAGCAGAAGGAAGAAGAAGCTATGCGCAGCAGCATAGAGATCGGTGATGATGTTACAACGATCGGCGGTATTGTCGGCAGAGTTATCGCTGTACGTGATGATGATGAGACCTTCGTGCTTGAAACCGGCTCTGATAAAACAAGGATCCGCTTCAAGAAATGGGCAGTAAGCTCTATAGATACTCCTGACAAGCAGCCTAAGACTGAGGAAAAGAAAGAAAATAACGAAAATAAAGAAAAAAAGGGTCTTTTCGGCAAAAAGAAAAAGGAAGAGTCTGACAGCGAGGAATGATCCGCAGTATTTCCGTAATATTATGATACAGGAAGTGTAAAAGCTTATGAGCCGCAGTGTACATAAAATAGTGATAACCGGAGGTCCCTGTGCAGGAAAATCAACTGCATTGAGCCGTATACAAAAGCATTTTTCACAGCTTGACTATAATGTGGTATTTGTTCCTGAAACAGCTACGGAGCTTATCACAAGCGGTGTCACACCATGGAACTGCGGCAGCGGACTTGATTTTCAGAAATGTCAGCTGCGCTTTCAGCTTGAAAAGGAAAGGATATTTGACTTTGCAGCAGGCACGATGGACTGTGAAAAGCTGCTCATAGTCTGCGACAGAGGAATGATAGACAATAAGGTCTATATGACTCAGGAGGAATTTGAGGGTATTATCACTTCGCTCGGACAAAATGAGCTTGAGCTTCGTGACGGTTACGACGCTGTATTTCATCTTGTTACAGCCGCAAAGGGCGCACAGGAATTCTATACCACAGGAAATAATACTGCCAGAACGGAGACGGTTGAGCAGGCAGCAGAGCTTGATGATAAGCTGATCGCTGCATGGACAGGTCATCCGCATCTTCGTGTTATCGACAACAGCACTGATTTTGAAGGAAAGATCAGCCGTCTTATTGCAGAAATAGCATTCTTTTTAGGAGAACCCGAGCCGCTTGAGATTGAGCGCAAGTTTCTGATAGAATACCCGGAGCTTTCGCTTCTTACGTCAATTGAAAGCTGCCGCAGGGTAGAGATAATCCAGACCTATCTGAAACCCTCAGACGGTCAGGAGCTGCGTGTCCGTCAGCGCGGTGAAAACGGTCATTTCATATATTTTGAAACAATAAAGCGTTCTATCACCGGAATGAAAAGAGTCGAGATAGAAAGACGTCTGACAAAGGACGAATATCTTGCTCTTCTCATGGATGCAGATACAAGCAAAAGGCAGATCCGCAAGGACCGCTACTGTCTTATGTATAAAAACAGGTATTTTGAGATAGATGTCTATCCCTTCTGGAATGACAGGGCAATTGCGGAAATTGAGCTGAGCCATGAGGATGAGGAATTTGAATTTCCTGAATTTATCAATGTGATAAAGGAAGTAACGGATGACAAGGCTTACAGAAATTACTCCCTTGCAACGGATATAGATTGAATCATACGTCCCGATAAGATTTTATCGGGCGTTTTTTTATTTTTGTTCTTAAATTCTATTCATCGGCATAAGCTCATAAAAAAGGGGTTGGTGCTATGAATGAAAAAAAGGCGGCTGTTTTTTCCCTTGCGCTGGGAACGCTTGCAGGTGCGGCTGTTTCTTTGCTTATCATTTTGATTTTTTCCTTTGTATGTGTTAAGGTGCAAAGCGTACAGGCAGCTTTGTTTGATCCGGTAAGTATAGCAGCCGGCTGTGCCGGGGCATTTGCAGGCGGTATTCTCTGCTCAAGGCTTATCAGAAAAAACGGAATGATGTATGGGGCAATATGCTCGGTACTTGTATTTTTTGTGGTATTTCTGATCTCGGTGCTGATCGGTGCACAGCCGGATGTACACGCTTTGCTGCGTCTTGCGGCGATGCTTCCGGTGGGCGCTATCGGCGGCATAATAGGGGTGAACAGGAAAACAAAACGCAGAAAAAGAAGATGAAGATAGCGGTTCATAATTTTTCGATTAATAGTATTTATTTAAACGAACGAAGTGAGCGTTTCCGTGAGCTGCTTCGTTATGCTGTTTCTGATTTTAACGTACTGCTATTTAATTTCGGGTGAACGGTAAAGTAGTTGTATGTACGCAAATTATTTATTATTCATTTTTAATTATTACCTGAATCCGTGAAACTCATTATTGATTGTTCTGAAAAACCCAGAGATAATGCGTTGTTTTATGCATTTCAGGTTTTTAAGTTGTTCACCCA
>CACWVH010000215.1 GCA_902764235.1 uncultured Ruminococcus sp. | reverse complement strand
GTTCCCCTGATTCTGTCCTGCCTTATGAAACAACTTGATACACAACTATTCTGAGAGGTCTGTTTCGGACCTCTTTTTTCTTTGGGCTGCTACGCGGGTTTATTGGGCGGGTACGTTGGTCTTAGTTGAACTTTCGCTTGCTCGGAATATAGCATATCATTTGTATCCGCCCAATAACCCCGCGCCATGCCGAATTGAAGAAACCATGGTAAAATAAACTCCGAATAGAAATACTCCAATGAAGTGAAACAGAGTCCAATGAACTCCAACGAACTTCAATTGGAGTTCATTGGAGGTAATTGCATGGATAAAGTAGCAATGGTCAAAAAGGAAGTACAAATGCAAAACTGGTCGGAGGCAGAGCTTGCAAGGCAAGAATCCGGTCTGACAGTAACACAGTGGTGCAGGCAGGAAAGGATCAGCACAAGCGCATATTATTATCGTTTGCGGAAGATCAGAGAAAGCCTGTGTGAGCAGATACCTGTACCGGTTAATGAGATCACGGAGAAAACAGAAACAGACCATGCGGCGATCAGAATTGTATCCGGAGATCTGAAAGTTGAGATGTCATCGGATGTTCCTTCGGAAAAGATCGCAGCAATAATCGGTGCATTGAAATGCTGACGGAAATACTGATCGGGGCAACCGTGTATATCGTAACCGGATATACGGATATGCGAAAAGGAATAGACGGTCTTGCACAGATCGTAGAAGGTACTATCGGAAAGGATGTGTACAGTAAAGCAGTATATCTGTTCTGTGGAAGGAATAACACAAAGATGAAAGCACTTGTGTGGGACGGAGACGGATTTTTGCTGCTTTACAAAAGGCTGGATAACGGACGTTATCGTTGGCCAAGAACAGAATGCGAGGCAAAGCAGCTTACCTCACAGCAGCTTCGCTGGCTGATGGAGGGTCTTGAAATTGAGCAGAAAAAAGCGATCAAGCCGGGCCAAAGAAAATGTTTGTATTGAGTTCATAGCATGGATACAGTATGTTCACCTGCTTATGATAGAATAAAAATATCATATACAGGAGATCATGAGTTATGGAAGAACAAAGAAAAGAACGTACAATAGATGAGCTTGCCGCCGAAAATGACGCTCTGCGTAAAAAAGCTGACGAACTTAATAAAGAAATCGAATATCTTCAGCAGCAGGTGAATTTCCTCAAAAAATCAGTATTCGGATCCAAAAGCGAAAAGAAGGTTCTTCATGATACCGAAAATGCAGAACAGCTAAGCCTGTTCAATGAAGCGGAAACCGAAGCACGCCGTGAGGAAGCTGAAGAAGTATCTGTCCCAGCTCATAAGAGAAAGAAAAAGCGCAGCCGTGCTGAGATACTTAAAGATCTGCCTGTCGAAGAAGTTGTTCATGAGGTTGAGGACAAGACCTGTGACAGATGCGGCAGCGAAATGAAACAGGTCGGTAAAGAATTCGTACATGATGAGCTTGTGTATGTGCCGGCAAAGCTGTTCATACGCAAGCATTATGTCGAGGTAGTCAAATGCGTATCCTGCGGAAAGAATGAGTCCAGGGATGCAGAGCTTGATGATATCGAAAAGGAGCATTTCCGCAAGGCAACGGCTCCTGCTATGCTGATTCCGCGCAGCTTTTGTTCACCGGAACTTTTAGCTCATATCATTTATTCAAAGTACAACAATGCCATGCCGCTTTATCGCATAGAGCAGGATATGAAGGATCACGGTGTTATGCTGTCCAGAACCACTATGGCAAACTGGATCATAAAGATCGCCGAGGAAAAAGCAAAGCCTGTCTATGAGCTGATGAAAGCCGAGCTGCTTTCCGGCAGGATCATTCACGCTGATGAAACGGTAGTTCAGGTCTTACACGAACAGGGACGGAGCGCAAAGACACAATCCCGTATGTGGGTCTATTGCACTCCGGCGTGTAGTGGGAAATATCTCGTGCTTTATGATTACTGCCAGACAAGAGGCGGATATAATGCTGTCAGCTTCCTCGGAAATTATTCGGGATATGTAGTCTGTGACGGTTATGACGGCTACAACAGACTGACACAGGCAAAACGCTGCGGCTGTTTTGCTCATGTCAGACGAAAGCTTGTTGAAGCATTGCCGTCTGACAAAGAATTATGGGCAACATCTGCGGCTGCAGAAGGCGTCAGACGCTGCGACCGATTGTTTGCCCTTGAACGAGAATTTGACGGCAAGGACAAGGACGGGAAACAGGTACGGGAGCCGCTCTCTCCTGAAGAAAAACACCGCCGTCGTAATGAAGAGGTCAGACCGCTTCTGGATGATTTCTTCAACTGGCTGATGACAGTCAATCCTGCCGGAGGCAGCAAGCTTGCAAAGGCTGTACAATACGCTTTGAACGAGAAGCGTTATCTGTACGGTTTTCTTGCCGACCCCGGAATCGAGATCAGCAACAATCGTGCAGAAAACGCTGTCCGTCCGTTTGTTGTCGGAAGAAAAAACTGGCTGTTTTCGGATTCTCCGAAGGGAGCATCAGCAAGTGCGATGCTGTATTCACTGGTCGTTAGTGCTAAAATGAACGGTCTGAATGCGGAGGAATATCTTGTCAGACTATTTCGTTCTGATGTTCCGATGCTGCCATATTGAAAACTTATTGCTATTTGAGAGGTCTGTTTCAGGCCTCTTTTTCTTTGCTATATGACGCGGGGTTATTGGGCGGTTACTTTTCATCGGCTCAGGGCTGATACAGCGCACCATTGCACGGATCAGCGGACGGGGCGTAAAGTACTGCCCTGCGCCGCTTTTGATATCCTCAGCGTTTTTCTGTAAAAGACCTTCGTAAATCTCACCTTTTACATCGGAGGACATTGCCAGCCATTTTT
>CACWVH010000214.1 GCA_902764235.1 uncultured Ruminococcus sp. | reverse complement strand
CTTCCGCACCAGCAACAGCTCTGTTGTAAAAATGACAAAGACAAGCTGGACAGGCACCTTCAAGGCAATGAAAAAAGGCACAGCATATGTAACAGTACGTACCTACAACGGAAAAGAATCAAGCTGTAAGATAACAGTTGTATAAATAATTAAGGGTACGCTGAATAAATGGTAATACTCAAAGTTAAAGGAAAATATGAGCGGCGCAGGAGTGATAGATTCTCTGTCTTGAAAATCTTTAGTGATTGATACCAACATATTGTTAAAGGAGTGTTGATTAATGTTCAAGAAAATTATGTCTGCTGTATTGACAATCGGTATGATTTGTTCCTGTTCTTCCATAGTATTGGGTGATAATAATCCGTTGAATCTGACCGTTTCGGCAAAGGAAAAAGGTGTTACAGATTACACCTATGCCGTTACCCCTGTTTTATCTCCGTTTAATGAGTATTTCTATGTAAAGACGGATAATCCCGATCCGTTTTCATTCCGTTTTGTGGATAATAGCACGGTATATGGGGAGAAAGGTGCTAGTGGTTCATTGAATCTTCTTTATGATTCATGGAATGAGAAAATGATCAATTTTTCGGATGTTGTTTACGAAAATAAGAGTACTTCAAGGGTAAAAGGGGGATATATCTTTGAAGGTGATAATACAGACGGAGGATATGTTACTCTTCAATATAAAAAGGAGATTTCGTATTCAGAATACAATCAGCTCAAAAAGAAAGGAGATGATGCAAATATAGGTGAGATTGAGGAAACGCTCAGTTCATCACAAAATGGAGGTATCAGTTCCAAATCTTATCGGATAATTGGATATTACAAGTGGATAAACAGTTCAATTAAAATCAAGCTTCCGAAGTTGGTAGATGATGTTGATTATCTCGTGAATACTTACGCTAAAAAGAATAATTTCTTTGATAACATGAATGCCGTCCAGTCAGGACTGTCGTCAATTTGTCTTTATAGTGGCTCATTTATTCGCGGAGAACTGTATAAATCCAATTCTTACTGGAGTTTGTCTACATCTCCGCATAATGATCAGACATTTTATCTTCAGTCTCCCTACTCCCGAAAAGAAAATAAAAGTTTATTTGCGACAACAATTTATCCATTTCGATATGACTCACTTGGCTTTCCGAGTATGATGGCAGAGGTATCACAACGGCTTGATAGCTCATCAACATATAAATGGGATGAATATTCACATTCTGATATCTATGTTACATATAAAGGTGAAACACATGAGTATGGTGGTCAGGGAAATGGCATAGGGCAAGGCATAACAGCTGATAAGATCAAGCAGTATTTTTCTTTTGGAAACGATGGAACAATAATAACTTTAAAAAATGCTAAAAAGCTGCTTGAAGATTATTCAACGATTAAAATGAGTGACGATGTCCCTCGACAGAATGCACTTACATGGGAAAAAGTGTGTAATACTGTTGGAGATGGTTCATGGGTACGCCTTATCGACCTATATAGTATAATTGGAAGTTCCCAAAATGGTTATACATATCTTTATAAAAAGAATGATGGTAAAAGCCACTGGACTGACTCGGCCGGTAGCAGCGGCGCCGAGATTTATTGGGGCGGAGATTTAGGTTTTCTGACAGATGCCTGGGTTGATGGAAGATATATTAGTGTCAGAGAAGGCTTTGTTCGCGGTGCCAAATTTGAAGATCATCCTACAAGCGATATAATGTTTACCTCTATAACAATTCCTGAGATCTCATACGATAACACCTACAAGTATAATTCCACTACCGATGAGTATGAGAAGGGTTACAGCAACATTAAAATCAACAATAATAACAAGAAAAATGTTCTGTTCAATTATGATAATAATGTTTGGAAAGCGACATTCGATAGCGGATATGCCAGTTACAGCGTTATAGCTGATATGGTTGAAAAGGGAGTTATTGATAAAAAATACCTCGATATGATAACACTTACTTTAGACGAGGTTAAGGCATTAAAAGTAGATAAAAACACAAATACAGTTCCATTAAAAGGCTATATCTATGATGGAACAGCTGAACCTGGAACTCCGTTTAAGATGGTTTTTCTTACGGATTCAAATGTGAGTGTAACCCTTTCATCTTCAAGATTCACTTACAATGGCAATGTGCAAGTTCCTAAAATAACTGTAAAATATAAAGGTAAAACATTAAAGGAAAATACAGATTATACCCTTACTTATTCTAATCAGTCAAGTAAGACAATCGGAAGATATACCGTTAAGGCAGAAGGTATGGGGAATTACACTGGAACTGTTCAAAAAACATATCTGATAGTTCCTCCTGATCCTAAATCAGTTTCCCTCAACAAAACAGTAATGTCTCTCGGCAAGAACGAAACAACAAAGCTCACTGCGACAGTTGCACCGTCAAATGCAACAAATAAAAGCGTAACATGGCGCACATCTGATTCAAAGGTACTGACCGTTGACAAAAAAGGCAATGTAAAGGCTGTCGGAAACGGCACTGCATGGATAACAGCTAAAACCGTAAACGGCAAGGAAAAATCCTGCAAAATAACTGTGAAGAACGCACCGAACAAAGTGACGATCTCAAAGGGTGTTGTTACGATCGGTGTGGGGGAGAAGTTCACAGTCGGCTCAGCTGTACCGGACGGCTCGGCTGCCGCAAAGCGCACCTACCGGACAAGCAACAGCAGTATTGTGAAAATGACCCGGACAGACTGGCAGGGCGATTTTGTAGGTGTAAAGCCAGGCACTGCATATGTAACAGTTAGAACCTACAACGGCAAGGAAAGCACCTGTAAGGTAACGGTGAAGGCAGCACCAAAAAGCGTTACAATAAGCAAAAAGGCACTGACAATGAAGGTTGGT
>CACWVH010000213.1 GCA_902764235.1 uncultured Ruminococcus sp. | reverse complement strand
TTTAGGGTATTTTTCGGTTATAATCCGTTTGCTTTGTGAAAAAATCATGTCATTTGCTTTTTTGCTCAGTATAAGGTGCTTTATTCAGTGTTTCCTTAGATATGCATAAATATTATTTTTTTCATCGTTTCTGCGGCTTCTGTCAGTGCCCTACGGGTTTAATTATGGCTTTTATTAATGAGCAAGATCTTTATTTTATCGCTGTCGTCCGTATTATAATGACGCAGTGAATATAGCTGCTATATCTTGTTCTGTCAGCGGCGCCCATGCTTTATCAAGTCCTTCGTTTTCAGCTACATGATGAGCCATTTCACCGATCCGGCTTTCGTCTATACCTACTTCCTTCAGATGCATAGGAATACCGATGGATTCAAAGAAGCTGTATGTTTCAGCAATTGCTTTATCCGCTATTTCAAATTTATCAAGGGTACTGTCAATTCCGAATACATTCGTGCCGTATTTGACAAATCGGTCAACTGTTTTTTCGGAAAGAATATGTTTCATCCATCTCGGTGTGATTATAGCAAGACCCTCTCCGTGTGTAATGTCATAATATGCAGAAAGTGCGTGCTCCATGCCATGACACGGCCAGCCTGAATAGCTGTTTCCAAGGGAATAGATACCGTTGCAGCCATAGGTACAGTCAAGCATCATTTCAGCTCTTGCGGTATAATCCTCCGGGTTATCAAGACATTTTCTTGCGTTGACCATAAGACTTTTGAGTGCTGCTTCCATAAAGCCGTCATTAAGAAGCGTTGAATCCTCACAGAAATATTGCTCCATAATGTGGTTCATTGCATCGGCACAGCCTGCCGCAGTCTGCTTTTTGGATACAGTAAAGGTGTATGTCGGGTCGAGTATAGAAACCGCCGGATAATTGTTGCTGTCCATATAACCGATTTTGTCGTTAGTCTCTGTTCTTGAGATCACTGCACCTGGATCATATTCACTTCCGGTTGCGGCAAGTGTGAGAATATCGACGATCGGGAGAGATGCCTTTCCGATGGTCTTGTAAGTAATGAGATCCCAAGGGTCTCCGTCGTAGAGCGCTCCGGCAGCAATTGCCTTTGAGCAGTCGAGTACACTTCCGCCGCCGACAGCAAGAATTACATCAATGTTGTTTTCCTTGCATAGCCTGACACCCTCCAGAACACTGGGGTCATATTTCGGATTAGGCTGGATCCCGCATAATTCAAATATCTCTGAGCCGTCAAGTAGTTCTCTGACTTTATCATACAGACCAAGCTTTTTTATACTTCCGCCGCCGTAGGTCAGCAGTATTTTGCTGCCGAATTGCTTCATGACCTCGGGAAGCTTAGTGATAACGCCTTTTCCGAAGATAAGCCTTGTTGGTGTCTGATAATCAAAGTTTTGCATAATAAAGACCTCCTGTGAAAACGTATATTTCAGCCGATCATAAAACTGATAATGTATACTGATCGATGTTTTGTCTATTTTATACATTATAAATCATTTTGTTGATAAATACAAGCATTTTTTACCGTAGCCGGCGTGCCGCCGGTGTCGCGATTCACAGCTTAGTCAGCCTAAAAAAGTTTTTCTCGGGCACCGCCAGCCCCACGGAAATCAATTTTTAAAATCTGGTGCGGGGGCGACCGGAAAGCCCCCGCATTTCGCTTCAAATTTAAGTAAAATGTAAGAAAAAAGGTTAAATAATATTTCTTTTTAAGAAAATTGATTTTCGTGCGCCAGCCCTTATTACTATTGACAGCAATATCGCACACGGCACAGTCACAGCGGACAATAACATCGTAAATAACTGAGAGACCGTCACCCTGACCGTTACACCTGAAACCGGTTATTCTGTGATGAATGCTTCCGTAAATGACGGTACTATTGAAGTAACGGACAATCAGGACGGCACATATTCATTCACAATGCCTGACGAGGATGTAAACGTAAGTGCAGTGATACTTGATGGTGATACTTGTTATTTTGACGAAGCTTCAAGCACGCTTCATCTGCGCGGAAATGTCCGTAAAAGCGATGTCCGGAAATACAGCAACAATTATTCTAATTATGATACCAGGCATGTTATTGCCGAAGAGGGTGCTGTACTGCCTGCGGATTGCGATTCCCTGTTCCATTACTATGAGAATGTGGAAAGTATAGATCTGAGCAACGCAGATAGCCCCAATGTAACGAACATGAATCATATGTTCAATTATTGTTCGGCTCTTACAGATCTCACCTTAGGTGAAAGCTTCAATACTGCTAAGGTCACAGAAATGGAATATATGTTCTCTAATTGTCAAAAATTAACAAGCATTGATCTTAGCAGATTTGATACCTCAGAGGTCACCGATATGAGCAATATGTCTGAAAACTGCGAAAACCTGACTAGCCTTGACCTGACCAGCTTTTTGGCTGAGTCACTGACTAAGGACCAGGAGACAGGTTTCTCCGGTACTTTGTGGATGTTCTCGAACAGCAGCAGCCTTGCTAAAATAAATGAATCAAAAATTGCAAAGTGAATTGATTCTCAGCTCCCTGTTCCATTTATACCGATATACACAGTCGAAAATGGTATAGCATATACACTTATGAGCAGGGTTGAGGGTGAAATGCTTTGTACAATGAATTATCTGAAGCAGCCTGAGCTTGTAATAAAGCTTGCAGCCCAGGGAATAAAAAGAATGTGGGAAATTAATGTGAGTGATTGTCCCTGTAAGAGCAGCAGGCTCAAAGAGCGTCTTAAAGCGGCAGAGAATATAAATGTTACAAATGGTTTGGTGGATATAGCAAATACAGAGCCGTAGACTTTTGGACCTGATGGATTTCAAAGTACCGGTGAGCTTCTTGATTGGCTGAAGAACAACCGTCCTCAGGAAGATATAGTCCTGACACATGGTGATTATTGTTTGCCGAATATGTTCGCTAAAGGGGATGAGGTAAGCGGATTTATTGATCTGGGGAAGATGGGACCGGCTGACCGATGGCAGGATATTGCGATCGCAATTAGAAGTCTGGATCATAATTTTGATGGGAGATATTCTGACGGAAAACGCATTTTTGATTTTAAACCGCAAATGCTTCTTGACGCTATAGAAATTGAGTTGGATGAAGAAAAATACAAATATTATATTTTACTTGATGAATTATTTTAAATTATTGCAGCTTGAATTTTTTATCTCTGCTCCTGCGGGCATTATTTGTTTTATTGATAGACAAAAACATCATTTTTTGTTATTATATAATACAAAAGACTATTTGTAACTATGAGGGAACCATTATGAAAAAACGAACATCCAAACAGATTTTTGCGGAAACCTTTCTGGAGCTGAGCCGTGAACTGCCGATAGACAAAATCACCGTCAAAAAAATCGTTGAGGAAAGCGGATTGTCGCTGAAAACCTTTTATAACCACTTTCCTGATAAATATTCGCTGATGCTGTATATTGAGCAGATAGAGAGCAACCGACTGCATGAAAAGCTGTCAGACGGTGATCTGACCTTTCAGGAATATCTCAGGGAGGGTATAGAATATTATCGGGAAATCAAGCATTTTCTCTCAAATGCCTTTGAAAACACACAGGGGGCGGATTCATACATAAAAATGCACGCTGAGGAAGCTTGTCGTTCCCTGCTTGATTTCATACAGAAAAAGAATGGTCTGACAGAAATACCTGCCGATGTAGTCTTTGCAGAAAGGTTTTATGCGAATGGTCTGTCAAGCAGCTTTTTCGACTATAATTTCGGTGTAAACAACCTTACGGAGGATGAGTTTATTCGATATTGCGTAGAATGTATTCCCGAAAGACTCAGACTATTATTGCTGTAAAAGTACAGGATTTTGCAAATTACTGTAAAAGTATAGTTATTTTAAAATCTAACCATTGAAATAACCAAAAAATAGCATATAATATAATTAAAGATTGTGCACAACTATAATGCACGCAACATTATTATTTCAGGAGGATTATACTATGACAAAAATTGAACTGTTGAAGGCATTCGCAAAGGGCTGGTTCGGCAACTCCCAGCAGCACTCTATCCACGCTCAGCTTCTGAAGGCTCGCGGACTTAATAAGCTTGGCGACAAGATCATGGCTGAATCCGATGAGGAATGGGAAGAGGCTAAAAAGGTCAATGCAAGACTGATCGAGCTTGGCGAAACACCTGTTGTTGAGATCGAGCCTTATCCGGTAATCACTGACATTAAGGAAATGCTTGAGTATGACTGCAAGGACGCTGCTGAAGCTCTGCCGATGATGTCAAAATCTCTTGCAATGTTCGATGATGACTATGTTACAAAACACATGATCGAGGAGTTTATCCTTGACGAGCAGGAGCACTTTAACTGGGTGAAGGGTCATCTCTGCCTGATCGAACAGATCGGAATGGAAAATTCAGACCGTGCAAAAAGTCGCAAAGTCCGTTAAAAAATGGTACAATATTGATATAAAGCCAAACGGAGGAACGAAAGTATGGAATACAAGGAAGCAA
>CACWVH010000212.1 GCA_902764235.1 uncultured Ruminococcus sp. | reverse complement strand
TTCTGGGAGTTTTAAAGCAGAAATGACGTCAGCAGTTCAGGCTGAAAAGGCATGGCGGTGCCCGGGAAAAACTTTATCAGGCTGACTAAGCCGTGAATCAAGGGTCCAGCGTCACGCTGGCGGCGCCGGTGGGTTGATATTATCGGGGAATTGGTGTAAAATATAGAGGTAGAGGACTGTACAGGGGTGCGGTCTGTTCTCGGAAATCAATGCCCGGAAACGGTATACGGAAATGAGGAAAAATACTTGAACGAAGAAATTTACAGCGAAATTGCGGCTCTCAGACGAGAAATAATAGAAAATGAATTTTCAGCACTTAATGATATGCAGCAGCGTGCGGTTTATTCTGTGACAGGTCCGCTGCTTATCCTTGCAGGCGCAGGCAGCGGTAAGACAACCGTGCTTGTCAACAGGATAGCCAATCTGCTCAGATGGGGCTGCGCTTATGAAACAGACCGGGTCTATGGTACATATGACGACGGTGAGCTTGAGGAAATAAGAAGGGCGGCAGCTGACAAAACACCCCTGCGTGATGAGCTTGTGCAAAGGCTCTCTGTGTCTGCTCCTGCACCGTGGAGGATACTGGCGATCACCTTTACCAATAAGGCGGCAAATGAACTCAAGGAGCGTATCTGCCGCAGAGTCGGTGAACAGGGTCTCGATATCTGGGCTTCCACCTTCCATTCCGCCTGCGGAAGAATTCTCAGAAGCACCGCTCAGTATATAGGCTACAGCAGCCATTTCACAGTCTATGACAGCGACGACCAGAAAAGACTTATCAAGGACTGCATGAAGTCCCTTCATATTGATGAGAAGCTCCTGCCCATCCGCTCGGTTCTGAGCGAGATCTCCAATGCAAAGGATAATATGATGACTCCGGCGGATTTTGCGAAAAACGCAGGCAATGACAGCAGGCTCGTTTCTATCGCCGGGATATATAAAATGTATCAGGAAAGACTCATCCGGGCTGATGCAATGGATTTTGACGACATGATCTTCAATACGGTTGTGATACTCCGTGATTTTCCGGAGATCAGGGAAAAATACGGCAGCCAGTTCCGATATATCATGGTGGACGAATATCAGGATACAAACCATATGCAGTATGAGCTTGTGCGCCTGCTTTCTGAGGTCAGCGGAAATCTTTGTGTTGTGGGTGACGACGACCAGAGTATCTACCGCTTCAGGGGTGCGACAATCAGGAATATCCTTGAATTTGAGGATACCTTTGAAAATACCACTGTCATCAAGCTGGAGCAGAATTACCGCTCCACCAAAAATATACTCAGCGCTGCAAACAGCGTGATACGCAACAACACCACAAGAAAGGACAAGACTCTCTGGACTGAAAACGGTGACGGCGATAAGATCATCAGATATAATGCGTATGACGAATATGACGAAAGCAGATTTATAATAAATACTATCAACGACGGAATAGAACAGGGCAGCTCCTACAGGGACTATGCTGTGCTTTACAGAATGAATTCACAGTCGCAGAATATCGAGCGTTCATTTGTCAGAGCCGGAATACCGTACAAGATCATCGGCGGCAGACGCTTCTATGAGCGCCGGGAGATCAGGGATATGATCGCCTATCTCAGCGTTATCAGCAATCACAGCGATAATATCAGGCTCAGAAGGATCATCAATATCCCTAAAAGAGGTATCGGTGACAAGACCGTTTCCCAGATCGAGGAAATCGGCGTAATGCTGGGTCAGAGTATGCTTGAGGTAATGCAGCACAGCGAGGAATTTGAAGCGCTGATAAAAAGCCGTGCAAAGCTTGAGAATTTCTGCGGCATTATAAATGATATGGAGCAGCTGCTTGAAAACGGAACGCCTGTTTCGGAAATGTACAGCGTTTTGCTGGAAAGAATTGAATATATTCCCTTTATCCGCAGGGAAAGCGATCACGGCGACGAGGCTGTGGAAAACGTGCAGGAGCTTAAATCAAGTATCATGCGATATGAGCAGGAAAATCCCGACAACGCAACGCTTCAGGGCTTTCTTGAGGAGGTAGCGCTCTTTACCGATCTTGATACATATAATAACGAGGATGATTCAAGCTATGTAGTAATGATGACTCTGCACAGTGCAAAGGGACTCGAATTTGAAAATGTCTTTATCCCCGGCATGGAGGACAATACCTTCCCGAGCTATCTTGCAACGCTTTCCGAGGAGGAAATGCAGGAGGAGCGCAGGCTTGCATATGTCGGTATCACAAGAGCGAAAAAGCGTCTTTTCCTGTCATGCTCAAAGGCAAGAACGCTTTTCGGAAAAACCTCACATAACAGACCGTCACGTTTTCTTGCAGAGCTTCCGGATGAGCTTGTTGAGATAAAAGAAAAGCCCCATGTAGGGCTTAACGGTGCGGCAGGCGCTGCAAAGGGTGCAAAACGCAGGGAGGATCTTGCCCAGAGTCATGTTATCTCCGGTCAGGTGCACAAACAGGGCAGCGGAAAGAACTACTCTGTCGGTATGCGTGTACGGCACAAAAGCTTCGGCGAGGGTCTTATAATCGGCGCAAGACCCATGGCGTCAGATATGCTGCTTGAAATAGCCTTTGACACCGCCGGGACTAAAAAAATCATGGCAAACTACGCAAATCTTGAGGTTATCTGAGATGCTGCTATAAGTAAACAATAATAGAATTTGCTCAGATATGCCATTCTGAGGGTGGGCGGATTTGTTTCGCCAATTCAGGAATTTTACGTGCTGCTAATTTCTTCGGGGGCGTCCGCAGGATGCGGACGCGGCAAAAGAGAAGACCCATAAGGGGAGGAGCTTACGCCCCTCCCCTTAAGGTTCTCCTCTTTTGAAATCTTCTCTCCTTAACCCCACCCCGCCTCCGCTGCGCTGCCCACCGCCTGCGGTGTGCGTGC
>CACWVH010000211.1 GCA_902764235.1 uncultured Ruminococcus sp. | reverse complement strand
CCTTATGGGTGAGCTACAATTTACCCTGAAATGCATAAAACTGCGCATTTTCTCCGGGACTTTCAGAATAAACCAAAATGAGTTTCACGGATTCAGGTAATACAGATAATTAAAGGCAGACGATAATTAATAAAAAAAGTGAAAAGATATTATATTGCTGTTGAAACCGGAGAAAATAGATGCTATTATAGTGATAAGGTTATACTAATATTATGCGTTTGTGCAATTATACGGACCGGGACGAAATTGTCACAGCAGGAAATAACAAAAGGTGACTGCTGCTTCCGGAAAAATTAATCTCAGGAAGTAACTGAATGTACAAAAAGAATCAGTCGCTGCATGAGAAGGATCATTGCAGCAGTACCTTGACTTCACGATGGAGGGCAGCCGCACAGAATAAGACGGCTGCCTTTTTTCTTTACAGCTGTGAAGAAATGAAGGCTCCGGAGCCTGAAAGCATTCCGGGAGCGAAAAGGAGGAAACAAACCGGTGAAAAAAATAATGATAGTGGAGGATAATGAAAAGCTCGGACAGGAGCTGAAAATATTCCTGTCGTCAAACGGCTATGAATGTAGCAGACTTGAAAGCTTTGACAGAATAGTAGAGAATGTTCTTGAGGCAGCGCCTGATCTTCTGCTGCTTGATCTCGGACTTCCGGGGACTGACGGAAATTATGTATGTCGTGAGCTGCGCCGTGTGTCTTCTATGCCGATAATAATAATCACAAGCCGGAGCAGTGAGCTTGACGAGCTTACGGCATTGAATTTCGGGGCGGATAATTATGTCACAAAGCCCTTTAATCTTCAGATACTGCTTGCAAAGATAAGCGCACTGCTCAGACGCACCGAGGGCAGCTCATCAGAAACTGTAGTCATCAGCGGTATTACGGTGAATATAGCAAAGGGCACTGTAAGCGCCGGGGGAAATACAGCTGTACTTACCAAAAATGAACTGATGATCCTGCGCTGTCTGATAGATCAGAAGGGACGTATCGTTACAAGAGAAGCAATAATGCAGTATCTCTGGGATGATGACAGCTTTGTTGACGACAATACTCTTACTGTAAATATAGCAAGACTGCGAAAAAAGCTTGACAGTCTCAGACAGGGAACGATAATCCGCACAAGACGGGGACAGGGATATATTCTTGAATAACGGAGGAAAATATGAAGCTTAAAAAACATATTAGCGACAATATTCCGCTGCTGCTGCTCATATGCTTCGGCATCTGCTGTGTGGAGATACTGCTTCTGTATTATGACATCGGCATATGGATGCGCATACTGCTGCCTGTGATAATACTTGCCTGTACATTTGCAGGTCTCGGTCTGGATTTTTACAGACGAAGACATTTCTATAATAATCTTCTTGCATCCCTTGACGCACTCGAGGACAAATATCTTATCCATGCCCTGACGATGGACGGAGAGTTTTCAGATGCACAGCTTCTTGACGAAATACTGTATACCATGGGTAAGTCCATGACTGAAAATGTAGGCAGGACAAGGAGCGAGCTGGAGGAATATAAGGAATATATGGAGCTTTGGGTGCATGATATAAAGCTTCCTATAGCAGCTGCAAAGCTTGTGGCAGAGAACAATCCCGGTCCTGTTTCAGAGAGCATGGATGAGGAGCTTGACAAGATAGACGCAATGACGGAGAATGTGCTTTATTATGCAAGAAGCGAATGTGTTGAAAAGGACTATATCATCCGCCGCTGCAATCTGAGGGAGCTTGTGGGCGCAAGCATCCGGGAAAACAAGAAATATCTCATCCGCTCACATTTTTCAATTAATATTGAGGCTTGTGATGTACAGGTGTTTACCGATCCGAAATGGGTATGCTTTATTCTGGATCAGATAATTTCAAACAGTATCAAATATTCATCAGATCACCCCTCTCTTTCTTTAACAGGAAAAAGGGGAAAGGAGGGGATATCTCTTTCCGTATCAGACAATGGTATCGGCATCAGTGCGGACGAGATCGGGAGAATATTTGAAAAGGGCTTTACAGGCAGCGGAGGAAGAAACGAGGGCAGCAAATCAACAGGAATAGGACTTTATCTATGCCGACGGCTTTGCAGCAAGCTTGGAATTGTGATAAATGCGTCCTCCCGACCGGGCGAGGGAACTGTGATGACCCTTGTTTTTCCACAGGAAAGCTTTTTCAGCCTGAGCAGCGAGGTCTCTGACACAGAGCAAAACGCAGTGCAGTGATGTCATTGCACAAAATGGGGTATCAATGCTCTTTCTTGATTTTTGTGTACTTCTGTTTTTCAGGGAGCCGACTCTTGCCTCCCCTTTTAAGGGCAATGTAATCAACTTAACAAATATTTAAAGTTTCGCCCGCCTTTTCAAAGGCGGCGGGGTCCAGGGGGTGCGGGTGTCCGGTGGACACCTCTGCCGAAGGCAGAAGAACCGACCGAACCGGCAGGTGAGACCCGGCGCCCTGGTCGCGCTCCGCAGAGCGCGAAATCTTTTGCATGAGAATCGCTCGTGCCGTTTTCGGATAATCTGATAGTATCAGAAAGTATAGTTATTTCGGGTGCACAGGCTCTGTGCCGCCCTGCGAAAGAGGGCGTCCCCTTGCAGCGGCGCTCAGATAATC
Organism: uncultured Ruminococcus sp.; assembly: GCA_902764235.1. GTDB lineage: Bacteria > Bacillota > Clostridia > Oscillospirales > Acutalibacteraceae > UBA1213. The sequence goes on along the minus strand of CACWVH010000211.1, from coordinate 3,061 downwards.
TCACTCACTGCCGCAAGGCAGTGACCGAAAACCTTAAGTTGATGACATTGCCCTTTTAAGGGGAGGTGTCTTTCAGTCACGCAAGTGACTGAAAGACGGAGAGGTTTTGCGTAAATCTGCCTGAGCGTGAGCGGTTTCGTTCCGCTAACTCAAGATTTTTACTTCCTTAAGGTTCTCCTCTTTTGAAATCTTCTCTCCTTAACCTCACCCCGCCCCGCTGCGCTGCCCACCGCCTGCGGTGTGCGTGCTCGCTTACTGCACTCCCTTTCCCACGCTGCGCTGCCTGCGGCGTGCTCGCTTACTTTCGTGGTGACGGCAAGTTCTGTGTGAGCGTGAGTGGCTTCGTTACGCTGATTCAAAGCATCAAGCCGGGTTGACTTTTGTTGAAATTAATTGTATAATATCACTATATGATGAAAAATAAGCTATGTCATTTATATCAAAAACAGAATGGAGGATATAAGATGAAAAAAATAGTGATAATATCAGTATTGGCAGCAGTTGTGATCTCTTCGGCAGCAGGCTGCAGCGGCTCGCCTCCTGCTGAAAATTCACAAGCGGAGTCTGTTGTCTCCTCAGCTCCGGCAAAAATTGAACAGAGCAGTGCTGCCGAAGAGTCGTCAAAGGGAATAACAGCATTGTATGTCAGCCCTGATTCCTGTAAGATAAAGATCAGCGAAAAGAGACTGCTTTCAGTCCGCTCGGACAGTGGTGCACAGCTTTCAAGTGATCTGGTGTGGTCTTGTGACGATGAAAGCATTGCAACGGTGGATTCATCCGGTAATGTTATCGGTAAGGCAGAGGGAAATTGTGTTATCACCGTGTCACGAAGAGACCAGCCTTCTGTCACGGCAAAGGTTCCGATCACTGTCCAGCCTGATGAAAAAAGCGCCGCTGTACAGGAATCATCAGTGCAGACAAGTCAGGCATCGACAGAATCAAAGCCTGCTCAGACGTCAGCTGAATCAAAACCGGAACAGCCATCAGCTGACAGCAACGGAGAAAACACGACTATTATCTATGTCACTCCACCCAGCGGAAGTGTATCATATTATGTGCCAAGACAGTATACCTATTACTATGGAAGAAATAATTTCAGCTATGATAATCCGGCAGACGGTTATGTTATCAACAGTATGCTGAATCATTATCTGACCAGACAGGAGCTGTCAATGATTACGAAGAGTGATGCACAGATGATGCTCAACGCGCTCTATGCAAGAAACGGTTATATCTTTACCAATACAGATCTGCAGGCATATTTTGAAACACAGACCTGGTATAATGCTATACCCTATTATCAGAAATCAGGAAATATGTCAACTGCTTCTTCTAAGTTTGATTCAATGGACAAGGCTAACTGTGACCTTCTTGTTGCAAAACGTGACGGCAATCTTTAAACGTGTTTATTGATATCCGGATATCTGAGGCTTATCAGGGCTTTTTGAAAGCCTTCCGGACTTTATTTCACCTCGCAATGAGGTAAAAAAGCAGAACAAGAACAGGAAAAACGCTCCGTAACCGCTAAATGCGGTGGGAGCGTTTTTTTTCGGGTATGAGTAATTACTTCAGTTCAAGTCCGTAATACTCAGCTATTGCATCGGCATCAGCCTGTCCGATCAGTCTGAGCTTTTCATCATCCCTGAGTATTGCATTGTCGTTTATATTGTCCATGAATGCGTGCTCGACAACAATTGCCGGACGGTCGTTGTCAACGTTGTAGCTCAGCAGGAAGAGCTTATCCTTGACAGTTCCGTCTTTATAATAGCCTTTTTCTTCCTTGTATTCGCTGAACAGACCCAGCGATTCTAAGTCCACGGCACCTGTGACATGGTCGATTATCATATTTCCCAGCTTTTCACATTCATCATGGAATTCAGGATAATTGGTAATAAAAACGCTTATCCCGTTTGCCTGCGCTCCCAGCTCACCGGTAGTTGCGTTGCAGTGCAGGCTTACAAAAAAATCGGCATCCTTTTGTTCAGCAAGATAGGCTCTTTTTTCTATACAGTTATATTCTCCGGAGAACATTTTGTCTGCATTCGGACAGCTTCCGTCACTGCGTGTAAGGTATGGTGTGATCCCCTCGTACTCTGAAAGCCGTTCATAACAGGCTAAGCCTATCTTTAAATTCAGATCCTGCTCATTTACCCCGAGCTGCGGCTGGTCTCTCCTGCTGCAGCTTTCATCGTCATCGTGTCCGGGATCCAGCATGACTACAATATTACCGTTGCTTTCCTTTTGGTTCGCTTTATTCTGATCTGATGATTCATCGGTGCTGTTTTCTGTATCATCAGTCCTGATTTCTGTATCATCAACGGTGCTCTCCGGCTCATCAGCCTTGCTTTCCGTATCATCAGCAATGCTTTCTGTATTATCAGTATTGCTTTCCGGCTTATCAGTCTTGCTTTCTGCTTCTCCGGCGCTACTTTCCGGCTTCTCGCTGTTGCTTTCCGGTGCGGAAGAAGTATCGACAACGACTTCAATGGGCTTGCTTTCAGCAGCTCCGTTATCAGCGCTCTCGATTGCAGATGAAGCACTCCGGTCATCAGAGGTATCGGCAGAGTCTGAGGACTGGTGAGAATTGCCGCATCCGACAGCCGATACGCTCAGACAAACTGTCAGGGCTGCCGACAGGAGCATTTTGAAAAAAACAGATGATTTCATTGATAACAGTCTCCTTTTGTAATTATAGTTTCAGCACAGTGTTTATTCAATTTTTTGTAAAATCTCATTATATATTATATTTTATCATATCTGAAAGTATTGTCAATGGTTACTTACCCCGTCGGCGTGCCGCCGGGGTCGCGATTCACGGCTTAGTCAGCCTGATAAAGTATTTCCCGGGCACCGCCATGCTTTTTGAGCCTGAATTGCTAAAACCATTTCTTCTTTAAATGTCCCAGAATTATTTTACACTAACTACAGCGTCTCACGGAAATCAACTCTCTTGAAAAGAAAGATTATTTAGTGTCTGCTCAATGATCAAGCAATATAAAACCGTTTATCATCCAAACCTAACAACAGGATAATCGGATAAAAAATTGCAAACAAAATAGCT
>CACWVH010000210.1 GCA_902764235.1 uncultured Ruminococcus sp. | reverse complement strand
TACGGGTGAGCAACTTAAAAAACTGAAATGCATAAAACAACGCATTATCTCCGGGTTTTTCAGAACAACCAATAATGAGTTTCACGGATTCAGGTTTTAATGAAGATCAGTATCATACGTGCTGTTTAATTATATTATGTGCTGCTTCAATATATGACAAATGGCGGAAACAATGAAAAACGTATAAGAAAGAAAAAGCTCCGGCAGGTAACAGACCCGACGGAGCTTATATTTTTTTACATAATACTGCTGATCTTTTCTAGCATATCTCTCGGCAGCATTGTACGGGGTGAGTGTTCCTCAAGACATTTATCTCCGAGAACACCGTGATAGTAAACAGCGTTTACAGCTGCTTCGTCATAATTCATTCCCTGTGACAGGAAGGATGCCATCATTCCGGCAAGGATATCTCCGCTGCCGCCCTTTGCCATGCCGTTGTTGCCGGTGAGATTCACATATACATTTCCGTCAGGCAGGGCGATTATCGTATTTGCACCCTTGAGAACGACTGTTACACCGTATTCCGATGCAAAATCCCTTGCTGTGCGGTAGCGGCTTTTCTGCACCTGAGCAGTGGTTTTTCCGGTGAGCCTGCTCATTTCACCCGGGTGGGGAGTGATGATAACGGGAGCCATAGCTGTTCTGAGTATGCTGGGGTCAGCTGCGATGGCATTTATTCCGTCTGCATCAAGAACCATGGGCTTTGTTGTGACGGATATCAGAGCCGATACAAGCTCCGCTATATCATCGCCCTGACCAAGTCCGCAGCCGAGAAGTACAGCTGTACAGTTATTCATGATCTCCATCTGGAGAGCGTCAAATTCAGATACGCTGATAAGACCGCGTTTTGACTGCTGCAAGGGCATGAATACAGCCTCTGTAAGCTGAGACGCCGCTATCGGATAGACAGACTCGGGCAGAGCTACCCGCAGTATGCCGACTCCGCAGCGCAGAGCTGCCATGCCTGACATAGCGGCAGCGCCTGCCATACCATAGCTTCCGCATATGGAAAGCAGAGTGCCGTTTGTACCCTTGTGAGCGGATTTTTTCGTTGATTTCAGCGGATGCTTTTCAAGGAATTCATCCGTGGTTTTCATTGCGTAGGTGCAGGAATCTACTATCATCTTGGGGATGCCGATTTTGCTGACGGTCACCTCTCCGCAGTAGTCCATTGACGGATAGAGAACGTGCGCCGGCTTGAGAGCTGTGAAGGATACCGTATGATCTGCATTGAAGCATTCACCGGGAACCTCGCCGGTGTCACAGATTATTCCGCTGGGGATATCGACTGCGATCCTTACAGCCTTGCTGCGGTTTGCAAGAACAACAAGCTCTGTGCAGTAAGGGTCAAGGATATCGTTGAAGCCGATGCCGTAGATAGCGTCAATGATAATATCCGAGTTATTGATGATCTCCCTGCACTGCTCACGGTTTTCAGTGTGTTCTATTACATTTACCTTATCGGGCAGGATATTGAAATTAAGCTTTGCAAGGTCGCTTTGCGGATATTCGTTTGCTATTATAACATTCACATCACACATCATTGAAAGGAATCTTGCAATAACAAAGCCGTCACCGCCGTTATTGCCCTTGCCGCAGAATACTGTGACATTCCTGAGCTTATCTCTTGCGATTATCTTTGCGGCAAGCTCTGCGACAGCCGCACCTGCCTGCTCCATAAGTGAAGCAAGGGAAGAGCCCTGTCTGACAGCTGCACGCTCGATATTTCTCATTTCTCCGCTTTCGACTACTATCATATCTTTCCACCTCTGAAAAAATGTTGTATTAACATGTCTGTATTCCGCAGTTCAGCATAGCCGCAGCCTTCAATTCAGTACGGAAAACAGACAAATATAAGTTGATTATTATATAATCCTACAGAATTATGTTTATTTTTTGTGCAAAAAGGACTATATATTATTGTAGCACAGGCGGAAGCTTTTTTCAATGTATTTGAAATTATAATTTTTATTATTCAGGGCTTCCTTTATATATAAGATACACAATATGTCCTTTTGTTACAATAATATTTGCTGACCAAAATATTTTATAAAATTCCCGGGCAGTATACAAGCGAAAGAATTCCTGTTGAATTGTGATGCGTTAATCAGAATGGTATCTCACTGCCGTTGAGTACAGCTTTTTTAAGGACCCTGTTTTCATATCTGAGCTTGAGGGAGAAAAACGGCTCTCCACGCTGCATAAGCTTTAAAAAGATTCTGTCGCCCTCCCATATCGGAAGCTTTGTCAGCACATCCTCCTTTGGTACCCATACAAGGTCGCCTTCGTTACATTCTGTCATTTCTCCGGAGTATTCATATGCGCTGTACAGGAACATATATTCGTACCAGTCGTTATCGGAAAAGCTGACGACACCTCTGAGAGCGTATTTTGTCAGAGTAAGTCCGGTTTCTTCCTTTACCTCACGCAGGACACAATCCTCCGGGCTTTCGCCCTGCTCAAAATGGCCTCCGACTCCGAGCCAGAGATCCTTGTTGGGGTCATTTTTCTTTTTTGTACGGTGTATCATCAGATATTTACCGTCCTTTTCAATGTAACAAAGTGTAGTCAGTTCGTTATCCATAAAATAATTCTCCTTCTGCGATCTTGTGTTTTTATTATATTTTACCATTAACTGAATTCACTATCAATACATACTTGTTTTTATGCACGGAAATTAACTTTCTTACAAAGAAATATTAATTAACCGTTTTTCTTACGGTTTACTTGCATTTGAAGCGAAATGTGGGGGCTTTCCGGTCGCCCCCACACCCCTTCGGTATCAAAAAAGATAAATATATCCTGAATCCGTGAAACTCATTATTGATTGTTCTGAAAAAACCTGAGATAACGGCGGCAGGCGTGCGCAGCACGCCTGCCGCCTAACTAAAATGAAAACCCGGAAGGTTTAAAAAAACGATTTAATTCAATTTCACGGATTCAGGTATATATTAGCCGATTGTAAATTGGAAACACCGCCCCCTAAGATATAAGTAGTCATTTTCTGCGCCGTCGGCGGAGAAAATGACGGATGGCAGTGGAGAAAAAATGTAAATTACAAAGCCGTATATCCGCATAAACAGAAGATTTTTTTGACTTTTACAATCAGCTATAAATTTATATGAGAAAAATCTAAAAATTGATTTCCTCGGTTTTTATGATCCGCCGACAAATATTGATTATTGTCCGGTTTGTTATACTAATAGTAAATAATAGCACTAAAATACAATAAGTAATCTACAAATTGTTTAATTATAAATTTCAATACAAACAGTAATATACAAAAAGTTAAACTATATCTAATAATACAAATAGTAAATAAATACTGTATAATTTCTTATAAATATACTATTTGTATTATACAAATAGTATTATAAAATTATACAATTTGTAATAACTATTCAATAAGTAATAATACTATTAACTATACAAATAGTATATTATTCAGATTGTATTTTTTATCAGTAAAATACAATTAGTAAAACAATAATACGCATTGTATATATTTTCGATAAAATACAATTAGTAGTATTATTATAATTACGTGCATTCAGAATAAAAATGTGATATTATATATTTAAAACAGTCAGAAACATATCAACAAAAGTGGATTCGGGGATAAAATATTTGAATGGAAATTATAGGAAATATGAGGTGTCTCCTGAGGAGCTGCGCTTTCATGCACCGGATGCCGGTGAGCTTGGCTTTCTTCGGAATATGGAGGAAAAACCCTCTGTAAAGCCTTATGTCATATCAATAATACTTGCAGCCGTTATTATTCTTGCGGTGATTTTTTTCAAAGCACCGTTTTATTTTCTTGCGGCGCTGATTATTCCTCTTGTATTCGTAATATATAATGCTTCGCAGCAAGGAAGGAAAAATGATTACGGTGTTTTTTACGGTACTATTGCAGCCAAACGCTCTGTTCGTCACGGAAGAAGCAAGACGCTTTATGTTGCAGTATGGTCAGAGCAGTAGGGTCAGTTTTGTGACAGGATAGAATATATCGAGAACTCGGAAAATGAATTCCGCCATATAAATCCGGGGGATAAGGTCATCGTTTTCAGAGCCGGGGACAGGATATTCGCACACCTGCCGGTATGATGCTTTTGTAAGCTGCATCAGCGGCACATAAAACTCAGGGTCAGTCATTTATTGCACAGAAAGCGAATAAAGGTTTTTCTGTGACTTACAATCAGATATAATAATTTATTCAGGAGGTAACAGATCATGGGATTATTTGACAAGCTTCAGAATCAGACAGCACAGCAGGATAGCTCTGCGCCGCTTCCGGTGCAGGAGGGGACATTTACCTTTTCATTTCCCGAGCTGCCTGAAAGCCTTGAGCAGATGAAGGCTCTTCCGGAAAGCTCCCTCGATACGCCCTACAAAACAGCAGCGCTTGCAGTATGTGCGCTTTGCTGCTATGCGGTAGATAGGGAAAACGGAGCAAAAATGCTTGAGTTCCTCAGAGGTCCGAAGGGCGCTCTTTCAGCTTTTGACACTCAGTTTCTCAGGGACAGGCTTTCCGGTCAGCAGTATGTTCCTTTCTCTTATTTTGAGGGCGCAGCTCCGGAAAATGATTACCGCCCCTCAGAGCCGTACAGGATAACCTTCTGGTCTGATCCGTATTCCTTTGCAAATGAAGGCTATGCAAAGCTGAATGTCCGCTCCGGCGGTGCAGACAGCCCGAGACAGATACAGCTCAGAAGAAAGGGCAGTCAATGGTTTCTCTGGGAGCAGTACGTTCTTGTAGGTATCCG
>CACWVH010000209.1 GCA_902764235.1 uncultured Ruminococcus sp. | reverse complement strand
CTTTTTTAGATTTTCTCATTTAGTCTGAATGTTTACTTGGAGCTTATTATACTTTTTAAGAATTTGCGGAGAAAGACGATGGGGATTTGACGCTTACGATGGAACCTTATATTTTCTGACAGACATAGCTTCAAACTTATAATCAATAATAAATTCCGGTACATTGAATTCAGTGTCAAGCTCGGATTTTGAAAGACAAACACCTATCGGTCGCTTGCTCCTGTAACTCCTTGTACATAGTATACAGATTACACTGATGCCTGAATTCTGCGTATCCTGTGGTTAGCTGTACCGCTGCTGAGTACGATATTAAGATGGTTCTGATAATCGGATGTGACTTTTTCAAATAATTCAAAATTTTTTATGACTGAATATCAGCACTGTCATATTCAGTCATTCTAAGAAACTGGGCGGTATCGATCCATACATCTGCAGCACCTATATTTGCATCACATTCCGTTGAAGCTATTAAGTATACGACTTGCAAAATCATCCGTGTAAAAACCAGGTGTATCAAGATGTCCACAGATTCTGTAAAATGCCCATAAAAGGATGCATAGTCGTACTTCATTTCGGAAAAGTTCTTGTTTAGGCCTTAAAAAACACCATTCTCACATTTCGATATAAATCTCGGTACAGAATTGCCTGAATCAACATACTCATATCCGATAAAGGTGAGTATCTCATTCTGGTTCTTTGTGTTTGCTTTTTTGATGATACAATCCGTTCTTTTAAGGTATTCTATTTCTATAAAATTATTTTACCATTCTAATCGTGTAATTCTATTCATCGTCGGTTGGATTGTTTTTTGAAAGCATTTCCTCATTGATTGTTCTGATGGCTTCTTCGTCCCTTGAACGCAGTTCGTCCATATCATCCTCCCACACAGGTGAACAAAATTTAGTGGGAGTGTATTTTTTCTTTGCACGGATCTCGGCTTTGATAAGGATTCTTCTCATAATATCAATGAAATCAAGCCGGTCTCTTGATGATAAGGTACCACCTGCAAGAAGTGCATTAGTGCCATCAAGATATGCTTGGGCTGATTCAGCCGCTTTTTTCACGAAGAACAGCCCCATTTCATCGATAGGCTTTGCTTTTTTCATTTCTGCTTCTATATCGTCTACAGTAAGAAGTTCTTCAACTGTCATGTTAAAAGCCTGAGCCATTTTAAGTGCTGTGTCCGCATAGGATATTCTTATTCCGTTTTCATAATTTGCTATTGTACTTGGAGCAACTCCACAAAGGTTTCCCAACTGACTGCGAGACTAATCATTACTCTTTCTAAGCGAAAAAATTTTTTCTCCAAATTCGGCGTAAGGAACTTCCTTATCATCCGCCATAATAAATTCTCCTCTTTTTTATTTTCGTTATTCGTGTGCAATAAAATGGCTCAGATAAAAATGATTATTTTTACACTTGACAAAATCACGACTGTAGTGTTTATTATCTTTTTCTAAAACAAACCGTTGAATAAATTTTATAGCATCAACACGTTCGTGTCAATATCCTTTGAAATATTTTTATAAAGGAAATGCCCTGAATACTAATTTAACCGAGATAAGGTTACTAAGGAATGGTGCAAATTTAGGTGATAAGATTATGCTTGGGAAGGAATCGATTGTTCTTATAAAGCAAGGTTAGAAAAAGTATATTGTGTTAGTTCCTGAAATCGTGCAGGAATTACACGCTCTAGGAACGAAATGTATTATCCAATCGGATCTTGTTTGCACCTAACAAACTACAATTTGTCACTTACTGCTTTACGCTCTGTCTAATCGGTATCATATAAATTTGAGGTATTAACGAAATATAACGGAACAGTCAGCAGATTTTAGATAAGCATCATTGTAATGTAAATCTATAATTTGCTGATTGTTCCTTTTTTGTTTATAAGAAAATGAAAATGTATAATAACCATTTATCTAAAAAATGAGTTAATAAAAAACAATATTTTTGAATCAAAACAGAATATTACATATAATTACAAAAATCAATATAAGATATGGAATATCATTGTTGAAAAAGAGTTTTTTAACTCGAATTTTCAATTTCATCAAACACAAAATAAAAAATATTTAATGCCTGATTTACGTATAAGGGCAGAGGATACAAATACCGAAAATTCGTATACAGCGAAAATATCGGTATGGAGTACCCTTTGTTCCTTATACCATTTTTCAGGCAGTAAGGTCGGGATGCTCCAGAGTGCACCCCGGCTGTTTTTTTCTCTGCCCTTTCTGCGTACTGGCGGAAAGGACAAGAAAATGAAAATTGACTGGAAATTTGACAACGGAGAAATCTCCACAGTAGAAATCGAGGATGAGGAAATCGGAGGCTTTATTCTCGAATCAAGAAAAGCTGAGGATAATCTTGAGCGAAAGGAAAGATATCACTGTATTTCATATGACGCTTTTGAGTATGAGAGCGATGAGTTTGCAGGCGATGAAACACCGGAAACAATCACGGAGCTTGATTTTGATAATGAAAGAATCAATAACGCTCTTTCAGGGCTTTCCGAAATACAGAGAAAAAGACTTCTGATGCTGGCAGCGGGACTTTCGGTCAGGGAGATTGCACGAATTGAAAATAAGAATTATCGAAGTGTTTATGATTCGATAGAGGGTGCTAAGAAAAAATTTTTAGAAAATTTTTGAAAACACCCCCATCAAAATGCCCTCCGAATCTCCGTATAGTGAAGGGCATTACAAAACCGCCCTTCGGAAAGGAAATGCGATATGCAGACATTAGGTATCAGAATCTCAAAACAGAAGGTAAACGGCGGAGTGCTTTCCTGCCGCCGTGTCACTGTGAGAGAAAAGCTGCTCCGTTTTCTGCTCGGTACACCAATAAAGCTCACGGTATTGGTTCCGGGCGATACGGTCAGCGAAGTCACCATCAA
>CACWVH010000208.1 GCA_902764235.1 uncultured Ruminococcus sp. | reverse complement strand
TTTAAAGTTTCGCCCGCCTTTTCAAAGGCGGCAGGGTCCAGGGGTGCGGGTGTCCGGTGGACACCTCTGCCGCAGGCAGAAGCACCGACCGAACCGGCAAGTGAGACCAGAGTCCCTGGTCGCGCTCCGCAGAGCGCGAAATCCTTAGCGTGAGAATCCCTCGTGCCGGGGGTGAAACCTTATAAGAGTTTATCCCAGCCCTCAGAGTCGGCTTTCAGCCGACCGCACGGCACAGCCGTGCACCCCTCATCAGTCAGCTGCGCTGACAGCTTCCCCCCCCGAGGGGGGAAGCCTGAGTTACCCACCACGGTTTTTTTCGGGGAGCCGACTCTTGCCTGAGCGACCTCACAGTTACCGTGTGATCAGAAATTTCACGGATTCAGATTCAATAAAAAAACAACAGAAAGAAGTGTTAAAGTAATGGAGCGAAATTATGCAGTTGCTGTGCAGAAACGAGAAAATCTGTACAGAGCATATCTTAATAAGGCACAGCTTATTCTTCAGAGCAGCGGCGGAAAGCACACCCGTGAAGAGGTTCAGTATCTGCAAAGAGCAGCTGAGCTTCAGAGCGAAATGGCAGACATGACCATCGGCGAAGAAAGAAATCATCACCTGAGAGAAAAAGAGACGGTCAGTGCAAAGATCATCACAGCCCTCAAGGAAATAGACCCCCAGAAGGCTCTTGATTATGAAAAGGGCAAGACAGAAGATAAAAAGACCTCCCAGACTACCGGCGGCAGAGGCGGTGACAATGACAAGGAAAAGCTTGACAATATGGCTAAGGAATGGTATAAGGAAGCGCCGAATCATTCCTTTGCAAATGTATCCGGTATGGCGGAGCTGAAAAACAAGCTTTCCGAATGTGTAACGAATTCAAACTGCGAGGCGCTTCTTGATTTTCTCAAGATCCCGAGACTCAATACATATTTCTTCGTAGGCCCTCCCGGCTGCGGTAAGACCTATATCATCGAGGCCTTTGCAAACGAGCTTGTAAATAATCAGGAAAAGGAATATAAATATCTTTCTCTTGTTGGTTCGGATATCATCAGCCGTTATGTCGGCGATGCTGAAAAGATCGTAACAAGGATGTTCGAGGAAGCTGAAAATGCTGCTCCCTGCATCCTGTTCATAGATGAGATCGACGGCGTATGCCGCAACCGTTCTCAGAAATCCATGCCTGAATATGCGGCGTCCATTACCACATCCTTCCTTACGGGCTATAACAGGATAAAGAACTCCGGAAAGAATATCATCTTCATCGGCGCTACAAACTATCCGCAGAGAGTTGACTCCGCTATGCTGGACAGAGCCGAGGTAATCAGAGTTCCGCTGCCGGACAGGGCTGCAAGATGCAATGCCTTCCGTATGCAGTTTGAGGGAATAATAAGCCTTGAAAGCGATATCACCTATGACGATATGGCAGCAGTGACCGACGGTTATAATTACCGTGATATCGATCGTGTCACCTCAATAATGAAAAAAGCTGTTTTCGAGCAGGTAATGCTTCAGGCAGGAAATGAGCAGTCGGCTATCGAGCTTCTCAAAAACGGCAGCTTCAAGCTTTCACGCAGCCATTTTGACGCTGCAAGCGCTGATTTCAAGCCCTCATCCAAAAAGGATATCCTTGACGCTATTGATAAATGGGAAAGAAACCTCAATAACGACAGCTATCTTATTGATGACGATGCAGAATAACAGGAGGCTGTGAATGTCGCTTCTTGAAAAATACAGGTGCAGCACAGATGCTGCGCTCCCGAAAAATTATATTAACAGACAAAGATATGAAACTATGCTTTTCGGTCTGCTCCCGTTTGCGGATCAGGAATTGTATTTTGATTCCCTGACCGCCGCCGGCGCTATGATACTTGTCGGCTCAGAGGGAAACGGAAAAAGAACCCTTGAGTCAGCCTTTGCAAAGGATTTCGGTTCAAAGCTTTCGGGCTTTCTGAGATTTCCCTTTGACGAGCTTGCACTCAGCGGAGAAAAAGAGCTTTGCAAAGAAATGAAAGCGTTCTTCGCAAGGTTTTCCACCGATATCAAAGAGGATGTTGAAAACCCGGACAAACAGCCTGAAACAACCGGAGAAGCTTCAAAGGCTGACGAATTACCGCCGGAGGAAAACGATCAGTCCGCTCAGGAGATGTCCGCTACAGCCCAGGAAGCACAAGCCGAAGAAGAAGTGGACGAGAGCGATGCATACCTGATATCTCTCGGCGATATCACAGCAGCGGCGAAAATGCCGTATGCCGCAAAGCTGCTCGGAAAATGTATCAGAGCGGTGATAAACAACGGAAAATGTCTTTGCCTTATCACAGCGGTTTTTAACGGCAGTGTAAAGGAGCTGCCTGCCTGCATCGGCAAGGCTGTGCGTATATGCAGAGTTGATCCGCCCACAAGGGAGGAACGGCTGAAATTCTTTGACGCTGCTATACATCCGCTTTCAGGATATGTCAATGATACCACAGGCATTGATTTTATGGCGGATTATTCAGAGGGCTTCAGCTTTACAGACCTTGAGGAGCTGATAAAGGATCTTCATATTTTCCTGAAGGCAAAGTTCATTGTTGACGCAGCTGAATCAAGCGGAACGGAAATAGACGAGGTGGAAATGTCAGATATCGGCATTGATAAGGTCGAGCTTGTAAAAGACGATTTCATCTTTCTTGCAGATACCTACAAGCCCGAAAAGCCACAGTCGGCAGCTTTCGATATGAACGGTATTTCCGAGCTTATTTCATCCCTTCCCCTCAAAAATGAAGAGAACGAGAAGCCTGAGCCGATTTCACCGCGTTGTTTTATGCATTTCAGGTTTTTAAGTTGTTCACCCATAAGGTGCAGCTTCTCCTGCCCATCCCCCCGTCCCCCTTCCCAAAGGGAAGGGGGAGATATTAGGGGACGGCGTCAGGCGGCGAATGCCGCCTGACGCCTGGCTGAAATGAAAACCCGGAAGGTTTAAAAAAAGATTTAATTCAATTTCACGGATTCAGGCAAAAGTTAATAGCGGAACTCAAATCTCTGAATCAGCGAAACGAAGCCGCTCACGCTCACACAAAACCAGCAGACGCTACAAAAGTAAGCGAGCACGCCGAAGGCAGCGCAGCGCACCGAGCGAGTGCAGTAAGCGAGCACGCACACCGCAGGCGGTGGGCAGCGCAGCGGAGGCGGGGTGGGGTTAAGGAGAGAAGATT
>CACWVH010000207.1 GCA_902764235.1 uncultured Ruminococcus sp. | reverse complement strand
TTCGGCGTGCTCGCTTACTTTCGTAGCGACGGTAGGTTTCGTGTGAGCGTGAGCAACTTCGTTACGATGATTCTGAAATTTACGTTCCGCTATTTACTTCCAGTGGACTGTTTTTTGAGAGGGGACGCCCTGCGAAAGAGGGCGTCCCCTTGCAGCGGCACTCAGAAAACCTCACTCACTGCCGCAAGGCAGTGACCGAAAACCTTAAGTTGATGACATTGGCTGTCCGGTGGACACAGCTGCGTAGCAGCAGCACCGACCGAGCCGGCAGGCGAGACCCAGAGCCTTTGGTTGCGCTCCGCAGAGTGCGAAATCTCCTTGCTGACTTGCGGCAGAATGCGGAGTTATTGATAATCACGATCATACCGAAAGCTTTTTAAGGAAGCTTCTTGTTCTTTCGTTTTCGGGGTTGTCGATAACGTCTTCCGGCTTGCCCTGTTCTACAATATAGCCGCCGTCCATGAAAATAACTCTGTCTGAAACCGCCCTTGCAAAGTCTATTTCATGTGTAACAATAACCATTGTCATTTTTTCCTTTGCAAGATCCTTCATTATCCGGAGTATGCCGGCAGTTATTTCAGGGTCAAGCGCAGAAGTAGGCTCGTCAAAGAAAAGCATATCGGGATTCATCACAAGTGCCCTTGCAATTGCGACTCTCTGCTGCTGACCGCCGGAAAGCTCGCAGGGATAGGAATTTTCCTTTTCTTCAAGTCCGACCTTTTTAAGTATCTTTCTGCTTTCCTTCAGAACTTCTTCCTTATTTCTGCCCATTACCTTTATGGCTGCATCAGATACATTCTTCAATACGCTGAAATGGGGAAACAGATTAAAATTCTGAAACACAAGGCTGAAATGTGATTTTGCTTCCTTCATTGTCTTTTTATCCGGATAGACTGCCTTTCCGCCAACACTCTTTACTACTTCCTTTTCGCAGTAGCTGAGTTCACCGTCATCCATTGTCTCAAGAAAGGTAGCACATCTCAGCAGAGTGGATTTACCCGATCCGGAAGGACCGAGTATTGATACGACCTCACCCTTTTCAACGGAAAGGCTGATATCCTCAAGAACCTTTTTGCCGTCAAAGCTTTTGC
This sequence comes from uncultured Ruminococcus sp., assembly GCA_902764235.1. Lineage (GTDB taxonomy): Bacteria > Bacillota > Clostridia > Oscillospirales > Acutalibacteraceae > UBA1213. The sequence continues at coordinate 1,880 of CACWVH010000207.1, read as the reverse complement.
TAAGATTTTTTATTTCAAGAAGTTTCATAATTATTCCTTTCACCTTTTTATTTGTAATAGTTCATTTTATTCTCTATTCTGCTCATTACAAAGGCAACGAGTGCATTGAATACATAATAGAAAATACCTGCTGCAAAAAGCGGAATGATATTTGCCTGAGCTGCTGCTATCTGCTTTGCAAGGGTAAATATTTCTGTATATGTAAGTACAAATGCAAGGGATGTATCCTTTACAAGTGTAATTATCTCGTTGGTAACAGGCGGCAGAACATTTTTTGCCATCTGAGGGAATATAATGCGTCCGAAGGTCTGTGCTTTTGAATAACCGAGTATAGACGCTGCTTCTTTCTGACCGTTGGGAACAGCCTGTATGCCTGCACGGAAGATTTCTGCAAAATATGCTGCATAGTTGAGAGAAAAGCCGATTATTACAGCATAGAATCTGTATGAATCATCAAGCGGTATGCCGAAAATGTAATACGGTCCGAAGCATACCACAAGAAGCTGGAGCATAAGCGGCGTTCCTCGCATGATGGAAATATACACTCTTGCAATGATCTGCAATATCCTGAATTTAGACATTCTTACAAAAGTCAGCAACAGTCCCAGAGGCATGGAGAATAAAAGCGTCAGAACAAATATCAGGAGTGTTGCGCCCATTCCCTGCAAAAGCTGCATGAACATGGAAAGATAGTCAATATCCTTCTTGCTTTCTGACTGCGCCGGTGCTGTCTGATCCGGTTCTTCCGTCTGGTCAGGGGTTGCTGCGGCAGAGTCTGAACCGTCAGTCAGACATATGCTGGTTTCAAGATTCCATTTTTTTGCAATCTCGTCAAATTTGCCGTCAGCCTTCATTTCAAAAAGGCTTTCCTGTACCTTATCCCGAAGCTCTGTGTTTCCAAGCCTGAAGCCGACTCCGTACTTTTCGCTTGATATCCTGTCCTCAAGCATACGGAATTTATCGCCCCTCTGCTTTATCTGAAAGCCTGCTACGCCAATATCCATACATACAGCCTGAGCCATTCCGCTTTCAAGATTCAGAAAGGCTGTATTGTAATCGCCAACCTGCTGCAATTCCTTGAAGCTTTTTGCAAGCGCCTTATTCTCATCTGTTGCATCCTCACCGGTAAATGCCGCAAGTGCTGAGCTGTCCTTCTGCACAATAACAATCTGATCTTTAAGATCAGCCGGCTTTTGTATGCTGCTGTCACTCTTTACAACAACCACCTGTGAATTGTCAACATAGGGAACAGACCATGTATACTGATCCTCACGTCCGTCAATTGTAAAGCCGTTCCAGATACAGTCAATCGCACCGCTGCTCAGCTCCATGTCCTTTGAATCCCAGTCAATAGGCTGCTTTTTCAAAGTCCATCCTCTTCTTGCGCAGACCTCTGCTGCAAGATCAAGATCAAAACCCACATATTCTCCGTTGTCGTCCTTATAGCCGTAGGGTGGGAATTCTGCATCAAAGCCTACGGTAAAGGTTTGCTGTGCTGCCTGGTAAACGGGTACGGGAATATACCCCATACTGCAAAGAATAGTGCATATCAGCATCATACTCAGCAGCATTACCGGCAGCCTTGAAATTCTTTTTTTTCGCATCTGTTTTTTGCCGTTAAACGGCGTCCTCCTTTGTTTATATTTCTTTTTCGCTTCAGCACAATAAAAAGTTATCACACTAAAAAGCATACCTTATAATTATAAAACAAGAATTATTATCTTTCAATTGTTGTTATTCACGATAAATCACGTATAAACTTGTTATTAGTTACCTGAATTCGTGAAACTCATTATTGATTGTTCTGAAAAACCCAGAGATAATGCGTTGTTTTATGCATTTCAGGTTTTTAAGTTGTTCACCCATAAGGTGCAGCTTCT
>CACWVH010000206.1 GCA_902764235.1 uncultured Ruminococcus sp. | reverse complement strand
GGACTTCCTGATTCAGGAGATGAACAGGGAGGCAAATACAATTTTATCTAAATCGAATGATCTTGATATTACCAATGTTGCCATTGAATTGAAGACGGATATTGAAAAAATAAGAGAGCAGATTCAGAATGTAGAATAGAAAGCATATATAATATGGAACGAATCTATTTTGCATAATGTGAAAGGCAGGAATGTATTTGTGGAAAAAATGCTTAATGTTGGCTACGGTAACGTAGTTAATACGGATAAAATAGTTGCCGTCGTCAGATATGATTCTGCTCCTGCGAAGAGAATGGTACAGGCGGCAAAAGACAGTGGAAAAGCTATTATTACAGCAAAGAAGACAGGAAAGGCAACAGTTACATTAAAGACGAATCGTGGAAATTTTAAGTATGTTGTTACAGTGAAAAAGTTTGATGTGACAGCAAAGCTTTCTGATATGGGCAATGGCTATATGCTTTTGACAGTAAAAAATAATACCAAGCAGACATTTACCAGTATTGATGTGGACTACAAAATTGTAGATGATCAGGGAAATACTAAAAAAAATCAAACGGTAGAAAAGGAGCATTACTTATGAAAGCAGCAATATTGAATGGTTATAATAAAAACGGCTGTGATCTCGAAATCAAGGATATAGCTATTCCTGAAATCACAGAAGACGAAGTGCTTATAAAAATCAGTACAGCAGGAGTCAATCCCCTTGACAATATGATAATCAAAGGAGAAGTCAAGCTGATAGTTCCTTACAGGATGCCCCTTGTTATGGGTAACGAATTTTGCGGAATTATTGAAAAGACGGGCAGCAATGTCGAAGGCTTCAAAAAAGGCGACAGAGTCTATGCTCGTATGCCGCTTTCAAAGATAGGTGCATTTGCAGAATATACTGCAATAGACTACCGGGCTATTGCACATGTTCCGGAATATCTTTCTGATGAGGAAGCTGCTGCTGTTCCTTTGACCGCACTGACAGCATTGCAGTCGTATGAACTTATGAACTTAAAAAAAGGAGATACCCTTTTTATATCCGGAGGTACGGGAAGTGTAGGTGCTATGGCTATTCCGATCGCTAAAAGTCTCGGAGCAACTGTCTATACCAACGGAAGCGGTGACAATGAAGAACGAGTGCTTTCTCTTGGAGCCCACAGGTTTATTGATTATAAAAAAGAGGACTATGCCGATATTTTAAGCGATATTGATTGTATTCTTGATACATTGGGTGAGCGTGAGCTTGCAAAGGAGCTTTCTGTTCTCAGACAAGGCGGAAGCATTGTTTCTCTTCGTGCTATGCCAAACAGGGAATTTGCAGAACGCTCTGAAATGTGTGCATTCAAAAAGTTTGTATTTACAATGGCAGGCAGTAAATTTGATAAAATGGCTGCCGCAAAGGAACAGAAATATTTCTTTATATTCGTTCATGAGGACGGTGCCGGATTGGCAAGGGTTTCTGAAATATTTGAAAAGGATAAAGTTGAAGCTTCGGTAGATGGAGTGTTCTCCCTTGATGATGTTAATAAAGCGTTGCAAAAAGTAGCAGCAGGAGGCTCTAAAGGAAAGACAATAATAAAAATCATTCAATAAGTTACACAATAAAGTGGTCGGTCTTTTACCTTGCCGCCGGAGCAGTTATTATTCAGATCAGTTTAATACTATGTTATCGTAGCCTCGCCTCGCGGGGCTTTTTTGTTTTGAAAAAATGCGAAAAAGGGTAGCAGTGGGCAGTATGGGTGTGGTATAATGTAATAAATCAGGATTTATCAGGTGATATATGATGAATAATATGAAATGCTTTGGCTATTATATAGTGAAACCTTTATTAAAGCCTCAATGGTGCAACTTGAAAGCAAGCTATATCCTATCTGTAAGCGAAGATGGTTTGAGCGAAAAATTTTCTGATTTGGAAAAATGTTTTTGGATTAACTATCCTATAAGTTATAGAATAGAATATCAAAAGTATTTAAACTTAAATGATAACGAATTTAATGATTTTTGCGATTTAGTTGCCAATTTGTTCTATAATAATTTGATGACAACTGATGTAAGGTTTTGCTCTTTTGAAGATGTTAAGAATATTTATAAGTATCTAAAAAATCTTGATGGATACAGAATAATTGGTTTGTTTACCGATTCAATGATGTTTGATGAATTTAAAAAGCAAGGAACTTTTGAAACTGTAATGTCTGGTAAGGAATTTAATATGAGTGGAAAAATCATTGGTTATGATATACTTGGATGCGAAAGTATGGGAAAAGGTTACTTTTCTTTTGATACCTATATTGCAGTTCATTAAATGATGTAATAGATAATCAATCTGACATTCATTATGTAGTAGATAATCAAACAGGTTTGATTCAGAATACATATGAAGAAGTTAAGTGTTTCTGTGATATGATTCAAGGACAAGGAGAGTTTGTTATCTGGACACCATTTGAAATACGGGAATACTTTTTAAATTGATCTTAACTTAAAATATTACATATTCTCAAAACCCCTAGTAGTAAAATCCCCAGATTTTACTACTATAATTTGCCCGATTTTGCAAAGAATTGTAATTTTTGCCCCACTCTGTCAAAGTAACCACACTACCCGAACACCCTCGCATAATGCGGCATTTTATGCCCTTTTACAGCAATTCGAGAAAAGAAAAATCTATGATAAAAGTAATGTTCATCTGCCACGGCAAAAGTGGGGGAGAAGCATTACTATACGCTGAAAGTGGGCATTATGCTTCAACATTTTGCAGTTACACATAGTGATTACTACTAATGGTATAAGTGTAATTTTGAAGTGTTATAGTCGGTTCGATTCCGATAATAGTATGATATAATAACTGAAAACTCCGGAAAGCTATAATAGCCCTCCGGAGTTTTTGTGCTTATGTTGCTAAGATTCATTATTATTTAGTGTCTGCTTTTTTCTCCCGAAGAGATTAGAAATACCGATAAACAGTAGAGTTTCAGGGTAAGACATGGTATAATAAGTGCAAGGAAAAATACAGA
>CACWVH010000205.1 GCA_902764235.1 uncultured Ruminococcus sp. | reverse complement strand
GGCTCAACTTGGATAAAGCCTGAATATATCAGGGACTTTGTTTATCAGCTTGTGGGTACACCAAATTGGCATAGAAATCAATACTCACAGTCACAGTTTTTAGATGTTCAGTATTCTCCGATTTCAGGTGCTTGGACGATAACGAATAAGGAGTAAAAGTTGAAGTTGACGGCAAAGAAAAATATGTTGTTGATGCCACTAAAACCGCACAGGCAAGGGCTAAACAAGAGCTGATAATGCAGAAATTCAAAGAATGGATTTTTGCTGATAAGTCACGGCGTGATGATTTGGTAGAAACATATAACCGTCAATTCAATTCTTCCCGTCCCCGTGAATATGACGGCAGTCACTTGAACTTTGTCGGTATGAACCCTGAAATTACACTCCGTCAACATCAGCTCAATGCTGTTGCCCGTTGTCTTTATGGTGGAAACACTTTACTTGCACACGAGGTTGGTGCGGGCAAGACTTTTGAAATGATAGCTGCTGCAATGGAGGGCAAGCGTTTAGGACTGCACTCAAAAAGCCTTATTTGTGTACCTAATCACCTGACAGAACAGATAGGCAGTGACTTTATAAAGTTGTACCCGAACGCAAACATTCTTGTTGCGACAAAGAAAGACTTTGAAAAAGAAAACCGTAGGGCATTGATGGCAAAAATCGCAACAGGAAATTATGATGCTATTATTATCGGTCATAGTCAGCTTGAAAAAATACCATTGTCGCAGGAAAGACAGCAGCAGTATATTCGTGAGCAAATCGAAGAAACAGTGCGTAATATCGAAGAACTGAAAGCTATGAACGGTGAAAGGTTCCAAAAGCTCCTTGACAGTCCGAAAGACGATACCGTTACTTTTGAGGAACTCGGTATTGATAAACTGTTTGTAGATGAAGCACATTTATTCAAAAACTGTACGAAACGTTGTGCATAAGTCTGAATTGACGTGTCAGGCGAAAAGCACCGTGCGGCAGTACTTTGTAAAAAGAAGCTGTCGTACAGAACTTGTATCCCGAATCAGAGGTGAAAATCCTCTGCTGTACAGAATCAATATCATAACCGGTTTGTCAGCCGGTGATAGTACACGAATTAAGACTCCACTGTGCGTTACGCATCTGCAAATGTGTATGGTACAAAGTGTGGTGAAGCCGTAACCTGAAAACCTAAACCGCAAGGCACGGATAATAATGGTGCGGATTTCCGGAACCCATGGTTACACGTAGTGAAAGTCATGCAGTGTCGTAAGAGTTAAGGACCCGTGAAAGCGGGAAAATCGGAGAAGGTGAACAGGGCTGGTTTTTCTCTGTTCACTCTGTGATACGAAATGATTACAGGATTCATGCGGGAACTGTGATTCAAAGCATGAATGGATTCTCCCGGCATAAGGTGACGACCTAAAGGTTTCATAAAAGGATAGGGATGCAGGAACGTTTGAGAGCCTGCTGCCGGAACTTTGCAGAGCGATGAAAGCAGCAGGCAGTCAGCCGTCCCATAGTAGTCTGAGAATGGGAAAGCCATTTACAAGAGCTGAAATGCTCACGGCGAAGGGGACGAGTCAGGTTGATTTGCAAATTTTACAAAACGGAAAATAACAACTCCCTGAAATAAGGGTGACGAACTGCGAGGCGATAACCTTGTGCATTTGAACGTCAATTTTTCATCGGAAGCTGAAATGAACAAAACTCTTGATTTTCTGTATCAGAAATCGAAAGAGGGCGTTTCATTTACAGGACTTTTAGAGGCGGTAGTCAGCGATATTACTATCGTCACGGCTGTTCATAATATCAAGTCAAATAAGGGCAGTAAAACTGCCGGAATTGACCAGAATAGAATGAACAGATATCTTCAAATGCCAAAACAGGAATTGATTGAGTTAATCAGGAGAAATGTCAGCAATTACAAGCCGAAGCCTGCTAAACGGGTTTACATACCCAAAAGCAACGGTAAGAAAAGACCGCTCGGAATACCTACGGTCTTGGACAGAATTATTCAGGAATGTATCAGAATTATCATAGAGCCGATATGTGAAGCAAGGTTCTATCCGCACAGTTACGGATTCAGACCGTACAGAGCACAGAAACACGCCGTCAGAGACATTATCAATGTGATAAATGTCTCTACCAAATCTCCCGACCAACCTGTATGGGCAGTCGAGGGCGACATTAAAGGCTGTTTTGACAATATCGACCATAGAATACTTCTGCGGAAGCTATGGCGGATAGGTATCCACGACAAACGAATACTTCAAATCATCCGTCAGATGCTGAAAGCCGGTTACATTGAGCAGGACATGAAATTTGAAACGGACACGGGAACCCCACAGGGCGGCATCCTCTCCCCCGCTTCTGTCTAATGTTTATCTCAATGATTTTGACTGGTACATCGGCAGAAAATACATGGAACCGCACCGTCAATGCAAGCACAAGTGTAACGATACACGAAGGCTCAAATGGGCGGGCGTGACGCCGAAGTATAACTTCCGGTTTGCGGATGACTGGGTGATTCTGACCTCCACACAGGCAGAGGCTGAAAGGCTCAAACGGGAACTGACAAAGTATTTCCGGTACAAGATGAAGCTTGAATTGTCACAGGAAAAGACATACGTAACGGATTTAAGGAAGGACGGTATACACTTCTTAGGCTTTGTCATCAAAGCCGAAAAGAAGAATAAAACCCCCGACCCGAAAACGTGGAGTAACAATCTGGTTGGAAAGCCGTATCCGGATATGGCAAGGCTCACAAAGAAAATTCATGGTATGCAGGAGGAAGTCCGCAAAATCGGAAGGTGCAGTGAACTGTACGAACAAGTCGGACTGATTCAGCGGGTCAATGAAATGATAATGGGTGTGGCACAGTATATACAAACTTCTATTTGTTCATACGCCTACCACACCATTGACAGACGTATAGACCTCACAGCGTTAGCGGTGTGGCGGAAAATGTACCCTAAAAGCTATCTCAGGTATCAGATACCGTTGAAGCAACTATCCAATATGCCGCAAAGACATAGCGGATATGACAGTAAAACCTTTGCTGTTATGGTAAACGGAAAATGGTTCGGGATAACATACGCCTTCATCACGCACAGTAACTATGAAAAGAAGCCGTTCAATCAGAAAATGACGCCATACACAGAGGAAGGCAGAAAGCTGTATGTTTCTTACAGAAGCAAAAACAAACCTCTGCCCCTCGACAGACCGTCGGTAAACACTCCCGAAGATTTGTCTATGGCTATCGCTTGCAAGGGTAACCATAGGAAGTACAACTTTGAGTACTTCATGAACCGCGAGTATGCTTTTAACCGTGACAAAGGAAAATGCAAATGCTGCGGCAGAGAGTTATCGGAAGACGTTCCGAGACACTGCCACCACATCAGCAATAGAAAGCATATTGAAGAGATCAACAAGGTCAATAACTTAGCGTGGCTGTGTGTTCCGTGTCACACAATGATACACGGAGGCGAGATACCGTCGGAGACAGACTCCAAAGTTATCAGAAAAATAGAAAAATATCGCAAAAAGCTAAATCTGTAAAATTTGCAGGTAAGCTATACGCCGTGAGGGTATAGCGTTATTGAAATCAATGAAAGTAAGTCAACTTGATGGAACGCCGTGTGCGGGGAAACCTGCACGCACGGTGTGAGGCGGGGGAAAATTCGGAGATAACTTCAAAGAATTACCTATCGCTCAGCAGCTACTGCACCGACCTGTCTATCAGGCGGTGCGGGTGCTTTGTTCCTTTCAACGAAAATGCAGAATGTATCAGGTATTTCTACTTCTTCCGATGTGCAGAAAACGGCTGACCTGTTTATGAAAACAAAATATATGGACGAAATAACAGGCGGCAAAGGAATTGTTTTTGCAACAGGTACACCTATCAGCAATACAATGTGTGAAATCTATAATATGATGCGTTATCTGCAAATGGATAAACTCCGTGAAATGCACCTTGAACATTTCGATGCGTGGGCAAGTACATTCGGAGAGAATGTTACTCAAATGGAACTCACTCCCGAAGGCAACAGTTACAGAGCGAAAACAAGATTTTCAAAGTTTTTCAATCTGCCTGAGCTTATGGCTATGTTCAAGGAATGTGCCGATATTCAGACAGCAGATACACTCAATCTGCCGGGTATTCCTGAATGTGAGGTACACAATGTTGCAGTAGAGCCGTCAGAGGTGCAGAAAGAATTGGTTGACGCACTTTCCAAAAGAGCAGAAGCAATACATAACAGACAGGTTGATCCGTCAACTGATAATATGCTTAAGATAACCACAGATGGAAGAAAAATCGGTCTTGACCAAAGACTTATCAATCCTGATCTCCCTGATGAGCCGGGCAGTAAGGTAAATACTTGTATTGATAATGTTTTCAGGATATGGACTGATACAGCCGAAATTCGTGGTACACAGCTTGTTTTCTGCGACTTCTCTACACCAAAGAATGACGGCTCGTTTAATGTCTATGATGACATAAAACAGAAACTGATTGCAAAGGGTGTTCCCGAAGAACAGATTGCATTTATTCACGATGCAACGAACGAAGTCAAAAGTCAGAAGCGGTGAAATCAGAGTGCTTATCGGCTCAACATCAAAAATGGGAGCAGGCACGAATGTTCAGGACAGACTTGTTGCAAGTCACGATCTGGACGCACCTTACCGTCCGGCTGATATGGAACAGCGTAGAGGTAGAATGGTCAGACAGGGCAATAAAAACAGCAAAGTACATCTTTACCGTTATTGTACCAAAGATACATTTGATGCGTACTTGTTTCAGATGCTTGAAAGAAAGCAGAGTTTTATTTCACAGATTATGACTTCAAAATCTCCGCAAAGACGATGTGACGATATTGATGAAGCTACTCTTTCCTATGCAGAGGTAAAAGCACTTTGTGTTGGTGATCCAAGAATTAAGGAAAAGATGGAGCTTGACAATGAAGTCGGAAAACTCCGTTTAGAGAGAAGCAGTCATCAGCAGGAACAGTACAGACTTGAAGATATGGCGGAGGATATACGAAGAAAAATCGGTATCCTTGAAACGAATATCCCGAAAAATCAGAACGACTTTTTGTTCATTCAAAGTCACCCGACAAGGCTTGATAAGGACGGCAAGAAAATTTTTGAGGGTATCACACTTCACGGAAAACTATATACCGACAAAAAAGAAGCTGCCGAAGCCTTTAAGAATGCTTATATGGCGGCTATCCGTCAGGGCGGCGGTCATCGTGATTATGTTCCTGTGGGAGAATACAGAGGTTTTAAGGTTGCTGTATTGTTTGACAGTTTTTCGCAAACATACAGATCAACACTTTCAAGAGAGGGTACATATCATCTTGATTTAGGTACAGATAACTTTACAAGAATGGATAATGTGCTTGATAAAATGGAAAACCTTGTTACAGAGCGTGTCGGCAGACTGAACGAACACAAAAAGCAGTTAAAGGAAGTCACCGATCAGATTGGCAAGGGATTTCCGAAAGAAGAAGAATTTCAGGCAAAGACAGCCCGTCTTGCCAGGGCGGCATTACACAAGACGATACACCACCTGTACAGGGTAATGGTGTTAAACGATAATATCAACCGCACAAGTGGGACTTCAAGTCCCACTTGTCGCTTTTAAGGAGGTAATAAGATGCACAGAAAATATGTCAGCACAAGTGTTTACTCTGATTATTTCAGGAAGTGCTTGATGTTTTATTTGACACAGCTACATCATAGGGCATATAGTGAAAATCAGATCTGGGATGTTATCAACGGCATTAGCTTTGATAAAGGTATGCCTGCACAAAACTGTAAATTATTCAGAGAAATGAAAGAATATAGCATAAACAATCCAATGTCAGAAATCGGTCTTACTTGGACAGAATACTTTATTAACGCCGATGAAGAACTTATCAGGAGAATAGTTCTTGAAATGATTGACGAAAAAGAAAAACGCCGTGAAATCAGAGAAAACAGAAAAAGCAATTCATATTCTGCACAAATTGATGACTTCAATAACTATATTCGTCAGTGTAGATTTAGGTTAAAAAATAAAGGTGTATCTGATGAAATGCTCGAAAGATTTGATGAAATACAGGAACAAGTCAGGACAGTAGTATATGAATATAAAGATAATGGCAATCCTTTTGACTATAGCTTTTATAGCTTCTTTTTTGACGCAAAAAGCAAAGCAAGGGAGCTTTTCTTCAAATTATCAAAAAATGCTGAATGCGTGGGGGTAGCAATATGACACCTGATGAAACAATGCAGGCTGAAAATCAGACAGTCGAAGCACCGTCTGCTTCTGAAACATCACAGCAGGAGCAGGCGGTATCAACCGAAGCTGAACAGCTTTTTGAAGCATTCCAGACTGCCGAAACGAATACAAGTGCCGATATAGCAAAACAGCAGGATATAATCGACACTCTGAATGCTAAAATCAAAGATTTACAGGCAAAACAGGTCAGAAAAAATCAAGACGCTGTTGTTTTTGAGCAAGTGGCAAAAAGTAATGCCTTTCCCCATCTTAGCAGTTTCTTTTTATCAAAGGCAGAAAGTGCTAAAAGGTCGGCTGCACAGCAGAACGATAAAATCAAGAAGCTGAAAAAGAAAATCAAAAAAGCCGAAAAGAAAATCAAACGGTTGAAAAGGAAACAGCAGAAGAATGAACTGTTCAAAGGATTTTTTTCTTCTCTGTTCGATAAGAATACTGACCGTTCCGCTTATGTTACGGGTATGCAGGCACTCAGAGAGGACAGCCTGATGAGAGCC
>CACWVH010000204.1 GCA_902764235.1 uncultured Ruminococcus sp. | reverse complement strand
CGTCGCGACACCGGCGGCACGCCGGCAAGATGACGGAAAAAGGGCAAGCAAGACAGGTGCTGAGCCGTAAGGCGTGATTTATTCAGTGATTCCTTAAATAAACCTCCGACAAGGTGTTTCTTTTCTGCACCTTATCGGAGGTTTTTACTATCTTCCGTACCTCTGCGGCTTATTATACTATATCGCTTTTACGCCCTCAGGCAGTCGTTTCCCGGTCACAGGGTATCAATAAAACGCCTGAAGGCTTCTCTGCCATTGTCAGTGTACTTGTAAACGCCTGCATCCTCAAGAACATTTACGAATACCCTTCCGACCTCCTGCTCAAGTCTGATGCGGATGCTTTCCCTTGGTTTGCCGTAAAGCTCACCGACAAAGCCCTGCGCCCACGCAGCGTGTTTTTGCACCGGCGGCTCTGAGGTCAGCTCCCGTCCGTCTGCGATCAGATCCTCCATGAGCTGCAGCTCCTTTTGCAGACGTGAAGGCAGAACAGCAAGTCCCATGACCTCAATAAGCCCGATATTTTCCTTTTTGATATGGTGGCGCTGCTCATGGGGATGATACAGTCCCAGCGGATGCTCTTCGGTCGTAAGGTTGTTTCTCAGACAAAGATCAAGCTCGAATGCATCACCCCGGCGGCGGGCGATAGGAGTTATCGTATTATGGGGGATTCCGTCTGTTTCGGCAAGTATCATTGAGGCCTGGTCCGTATATCCTCTCCATTTCTGCAAAATGTAATCGGCAAGGGCTGCTATTTCCCTGCTGCTGCTTCCTCTCAGGCGGATAACAGACAGCGGCCATTTTATCACAGAGCAGCTTATCTGTTCATATCCGCCGACGGTAAAGCTGAATTCCTCCTGTGCTCTTTCCATTGCAAAGGTATATCTTCCCCCCTGAAAATGGTCGTGACTGAGAATAGAGCCGCCCACTATCGGCAGATCGGCGTTCGAGCCGACAAAATACTCCGGGAACTGTCCGACGAAATCAAACAGCCTTGCAAAGGTTTCTTTGCTGATCCTCATGGGAACATGGCTGCTGTTAAAGACAATACAATGCTCATTGTAATATACATATGGAGAATACTGAAGGAACCAGTCCCCGTCCGTAAGCTTCAGGGGAATTATTCTGTGGTTTGCCCTTGCAGGATGGCCTATTCTTCCTGCATATCCCATGTTTTCTCTGCACAGCTGACACAGAGGATATGACACAGACGCTGCTTTTCCGGCAGCAGCAATATCCCTCGGATCCTTTTCCGGCTTGGAAAGGTTTATTGTAATATCCAGTTCTCCGTATTCACTGTTATATTTCCAGCGGCGGTCCCGGGCAATACGGTCACGGCGGATATAATTGACATCGCCGCATAATTTGTAAAAATAATCCGTGGACAACCTTGGTGAGCGGCTGTAATGCTCACGGAATATCCTCTCCACCTCGGCAGGACGGGGCGTCAGACAGTTCATCAGTCTTGTATCAAAAATATCCCTGCTTTCCGTTGTGTCTGAGCAAAGCTTTTTACTGACAGCATGATCCGTCAGTATTTTCAGTATTTCCGGAAGGCTTTTTTCCCCCGGAGACTGCTCCTGCTCATAGCTGTCCTCCCGGAGAACATCAAGAATTCTGTTGCGTGTATATATCCTCTCGTTTTCACCTATCAGACCTGTTTTCAAGGCGTAATCGACAAGCAGATCAATTATACCGTATATCATTTTCTCTCACCTCACATTTCACAAATAGCTGCACCATTTACCGCTTTTACAGAATATATCTCGGGATCAATGCCGAACCGTTCTTTATACTGGCTTTTTATTACGGTAATAAAGCTGTTTACCGTCTCCCTTTCCATCAGATTCACCGTGCAGCCGCCGAAGCCGCCGCCGGTCATTCTTGCGCCGTACACCCCCGGAATTTCCTGTGCTTTTCCGGCAAGGAAATCCAGTTCCTCACAGGATACCTCATAATCATCCCTGAGAGACGCATGAGAGCTGTTCATTAACGCTCCGAAGGAATCCAGCTCTCCCCGAAGCAGCGCCGCAGCAGCATCCGCCGCACGTTTGTTTTCATATACAGCGTGTTTTGCACGCTTGCGGCAGATGTCGTCAGTTATAAGCATTTTTCTGCTTTCAAATTCATCCGGACTGAGGGAGCACAGCGAAGGTACCTTCAATGCGCCTGCGGCGGATTCACATTCCCTTCTGCGCTGATTATATGCAGATGAAGCGAGAGAATGCTTTACACCGCTGTTCACTATTACTATCGCTGCATCCCCGAGGGGTGCGAAGCTATATTCAAGTGTATTTGCATCAAGCAGTATTGCGTGATCCTTGCTGCCCATTGCGCTTGCAAACTGATCCATGATTCCGCAGCTTACGCCGATAAAACGATTTTCCGCAAACTGACCGATCAGGGCTGTTTCCTGATTTGTCACCGGCACAGAAAAAAGCTCTCTGAGGACAGTACCCGTCACAACCTCAATTGCGGCTGAGGATGACAGCCCGGCGCCGTCGGGAAGATCACCGCTGAACAAGAAATCAGCGCCGGACGGCATTTCATAGCCGAAGGCTGCAAAGGATCTTATCACACTTACCGGATAATCTGCCCAGCATTTTTTCATTCTGAGATCATCAGCCCTGTATTCAATTATCCCGTCACCGGGAAATTCAGAAGAATAAAATCTCAGAGCATTATCATTTCTTTTTGCAGCCGCACAGTATATTCCCATATTTATCGCACAGGGAAAAACATACCCTCCGTTATAGTCTGTGTGCTCACCGATGAGATTCACTCTTCCGGGCGCAAAACAGCATATCTGCGGACAGCTTTTATATATTCTTTCAAAATCAAGGGACGCTTTGTTCATTTTTCTACCTCATAAATTATCGTTCATACTAATCTTTCATCTGTTCAGGCGGCGCTATGACACACACTCAATAGCAAAATTTAAAGTTTCGCAGGGGCCTTTACAAGGTCTTGCGGGGTCCATGGGGTGCGGGTGTCCGGTGGACACCTCTGCCGAAGGCGCCCAAAGGAAGTGCCCTCCGGGGTGCAGAAGCACCGACCGAGTCGGCAG
>CACWVH010000203.1:3509-4243 GCA_902764235.1 uncultured Ruminococcus sp. | reverse complement strand
TTATGGGTGAACAGCTTAAAAACCTGAAATGCATAAAACAACGCATTATCTCAGGTTTTTTCAGAACAATCAATAATGAGTTTCACGGATTCAGGTATTTCATAAATAAGTCAAAGTTTCAGTTTACACCATTATATCACACCTACACCGCCCAAGGCTACCCTTTTTCGCATTTTTGCAACACCAAAAATCCTTACACAATGACTATATAGACGAAAAATGAAATCATTTTTTTATTCCGCATATCTCTTTAAATACAGCCTGCATTCCATTCACACCGGGGATATGTGCACTGTTTGGTATAACCTTGCAGGTAAGATAAGGATTATCAGAATTTTCAACGAAAGAGACGATACTGTTTGTGCAAGTAACAATATCTGTTTCTCCCTGTATTATATGATACGGGACAGACACTTTTTTAAGCGTTTCACGCAAATCAAGCCCTGACAATTCTGTTATAAGGCTTGTGTTTTTCATATATCCATTCACCACAATTGCTTTAAAATCTTTGAATTTATAATCCGGACTCATCATAATACCACGTATTATTTTTCCTACTTCGGCTTTCGGCTCTTTTGGATTATTGTAGCTGTATGTATACTTTCGTATAGCACCACTTAGCTTAATTGCCATCTTTTTATTATATACCTGAATCCGTGAAACTCATTATTGATTGTTCTGAAAAACCCAGAGATAATGCGTTGTTTTATGCATTTCAGGTTTTTAAGTTGTTC
>CACWVH010000203.1:0-3496 GCA_902764235.1 uncultured Ruminococcus sp. | reverse complement strand
ACGGCGGCAGGCGTGCTGCGCACGCCTGCCGCCTGGCTGAAATGAAAACCCGGAAGGTTTAAAAAAAGATTTAATTCAATTTCACGGATTCAGGATATACTTATGATTCCGCAGCTGCTTTGATTTCGGATTTTATTTTTTTGGTGCTTTGGATTTCATTAGTGTGTCCATTGTTTCCTGACTTTTCATAAGCTGATACAACACCTGACCGTACGCAATAACTCCATCGATTAATTCAGGAGAGCACTTTGCAGCCATTGCAGATAAAACCGATCCCCAGGACATTCCCAAAAGCCAAACATCATTTCGAGGAAATCTTCTCTTTATTTCCTTAATCAACCCGATAGTCATATTTACAAAGTCGCTGATAGATATATCGTCAGGAAGCTTTGCATTATTTATACCGCAGCCGTATTGATCCCAAGATACAAGAATACATTCGGCAATTTTTGCGAAAAGTCCCACATTATCGACTGCTGGGCAAGAGCGCAGCGTCTTTCGCAAAATCGGGTTCAGCGTAACGCTGGAATCAATATAATTACGCTTGCATTCCTCGCATCAGATCGTTATAATAATCTTAATATTAATAGATACAATCCAAGGAGGCTTAGTAATGAAAACCGTATTTGTTTCAAGCACATTCAGAGATATGCAGTCAGAGCGTGACGCTATCCATGAAATAACAGCCCCGCTCCTCAATGCCGAAGCCCGCGCCTACGGCGATGAAATCGACTTCTGCGATCTTCGCTGGGGAATTGACACAGCAGAATTAGAAACAGACTCAGGCTCCCGCAAGGTTCTGGAGGTTTGTCTTGACGAAATTGACCGCTGCAAGCCGCCTATGATCGTTTTGCTCGGCTACCGCTACGGCTGGATACCGGAAAAGTCCCTGATCGAAGATGCCGCTGCCCGTAAGAACAGACAGCTCGAAGCCCGGAGCCTGCGTCAAATGCAGCTTGAAGATCTCGAAATGAGCGTCACCGCTCTCGAAATTGAGTATGGTTCCTTGCGCGACACCGATCGCTTCTCCAACACCCTGTTCTATTTCCGCGAAATTGAGGGCGACGCCCCCTCCGATTTTCAATCCGAGGATGCAGAGCACGCCCTAAAGATTCAGGTGCTCAAGGACCGTATTCAAAAAATCGGCAAGAACAAGATCAAGACCTATACTTTGCATTGGAACGGCACAGGCTTCGACGGCGTGGACGATTTTTCCCGCACTCTTGCAGATGACATTAAAGCTATGCTCATGCCTGAGTGGAAGGAACAGAAAAATCTCACTCCCTTCGACCGCGAGCGCCGTACACATCAGACATTCATCAATGAAAAATCCACCATGTTCCGCGCACGAAAGGCAGAGGCGGACAAGCTTTACAGTGACATAAACAATAACCCCGTCACCATTATAAAGGGCGCAGTAGGCAGCGGCAAAAGTACCCTTTTCTGCCATCTTGCACAGCTCTTTAAAGAGAAAAATGAATGGGTCGTTCTCCCTTTCATTTCAGGTCTGACAAGCAACAGCAATGATGCTTACGACATCATTGAAAACACAGTATTTTTTATCGAGGAAAAGCTTCACCTCGACCATTACAAGGAAGAAACAGACCAGAACGGTCAGCGCATTACCCACACCGTTGACGAATGGCGCACCCGCCTTGCAGAAATGTGCGCAGCCTATACTGCTGACGGCAAAAAGCTCCTTATCATGCTCGATGCCGCCGACCAGCTCGCCCGGAGCGAAGCCCGTGACAGCCTTTATTTTATTCCGATGAACACAGGCGAAAGCATCCATTTTGCCATGACCTGTACCACTGATTTCAAGACACCAGGACGGGATTTCTATACCCTTAAACCTATTGACAACGCCAGTAAGCGTGAGGTTATCTCCGGCACCCTCTCCCGTGCCGGACGTGAGCTGTCAAAGCCTGTCATTGAAAAAATGATAAGCCTGAAAGCCTCAGACAACCCACTGTATCTGTCCCTTCTCGTTCAGCGCCTTCTCATGATGAACAGCTCCGACTTCGCCGATATCCGCTCCCGCGGTGACGGCATGGCAGCAATTGAAGCACATCAGATTGATCTTATTGCCCGGAACTGCCCCGACAACCTGGACGAAATGAGCGCAGCCCTTCTCACAGAAGCCGGAAAACGCATCAATCCCACCCTTGTTTCAAAAGCCGGTAAGCTCCTTGCCGTCTCTCGTGCCGGACTGCGTTCACGAGATTTGTCAGTAATGCTCGGAGATGACTGGACAGAGATTGATTTTGCGCATTTCATCAGCTATATGAACGACTGCTTTATGCAGCGGGATGACGGACGTTATGACTTTACGCACAAGAGCATTCGTGCAGGCTTTCTCAAGCTCTGTCAGGATGTTGATATGGTCAACAGGCAGATCCTTACATATTTGAAAGGTCTGCCGGATGATGATCCGGTCAGGGTCAGTGAGATTAATTATCATACTATCAGAGCGGATGATAAGGAGTTTTTTGTTGATTATATAATAAGACACTACGAAGAAAATCCTTACATGATTCTTCAAACAGCTCTTGATACATACGAAAAATGTATGTCTGACGGCGGGGAGTGGTTTGTTTCTGTTTTGCATCGGGCAGAAAATATTGCAATAAAGAGCGAATACATGAATTTATCATATTTTACCGATTTTAAACTATTTGACTGCTTCAAAGGCTCACAGCATGAGCTTGAAATACAGCTTTTTGTTCTGAAAGAAAATGCCGGATTTGCCGAAAAGCTAAATAGTGCTGTAAATGATAATGATACAAAGCGAAGTCTGTCGGTAAGCTATGGATATATTGCCGACATATACGCAAAGCTTGGCGGGCGGGAGAATTTGGAACGTGCGCTTGGGCTGTATAACAGATGTCTTGAACTCAGTGAACAGCTTGCCGCAGAACTTGGCACGGCGGACAGCAGGAGAGATCTGTCAGTAAGCTACAATAAGGTTGCCGGCATATACGCAAAGCTTGGCGGGCGGGAGAATCTTGAACGTGCGCTCGGACTATATGAACAGCTTGCCGCAGAACTTGGCACGGCGGACAGCAGCAGAGATCTGTCGGTAAGCTACAACAAGGTCGCCGACATCTACGAACGGCTTGGCGGGCGGGAGAATTTGGAACGTGCGCTTGGGCTGTATAACAGATGTCTTGAACTCAGTGAACAGCTTGCCGCAGAGCTTGACACGGCGGACAGCAGCAGAGATCTGTCAGTAAGCTATGAAAGAGTCGCCGGCATATACGCAAAGCTTGGCGGGCGGGAGAATCTTGAACGTGCGCTCGGGCTATATAAAAAGTGTCTTGAAATGCTTGAACAGCTTGCTGCAGAGCTTGGCACGGCGGACAGCAGAAGAAATCTGTCATTAAGCTATGAAAGAGTCGCCGGCATATACGCAAAGCTTGGCGGGCGGGAGAATCTTGAACGTGCGCTCGGACTATATAACAAGTGTCTTAAAATGCGTGAACAGCTTGCCGCAGAA
>CACWVH010000202.1 GCA_902764235.1 uncultured Ruminococcus sp. | reverse complement strand
TCGGGAGAGTAAATTCTACTGGTAACCGTGGTGCATAGTAATAACCATTTGATGGGCGTTTGTACATAATGGCTCACAGGTAATTTTTATCTATCCTGCCGTGCTTATAAAATATGGGCGGGAAGTTAAGATTACCTGTCACCGGTGAATTGCAATCTGTAACTTTACCGACAAATTTAACATCGGATTCATGGGCAGTATTCTCATGCACGTTATTCTCCTTTCCTGTCATCTTACGGCTGTTTTTTAGGAATATGACCGCTTATGGGCATCATTAACTTATAAGTATTTCACCGGCAGGTTCCGTGCTTAATAGCTTTATCTGACACATCGGCTAACCATTATTTATCCCGCCCAAACACTGACCATGAAGTGCAGCACAGGCTCAGCTCATACGACGTGAACCTAACACTGAATTTTGAGTAACAATATTTCATTTTATGGAGTACCAGCAGCTGTATCTGATCCTGCAACCTGTATAACGGGGAAATACGTATGACCTGTCAGGTTCTGAACAGACATCTCTCCCAGAGCAGATGTTCTAATTAAGATATTGTCACCTTCCGTAGTAAATGTTGCCGGATATCCCTTGCCGTTAATTCTTATTTCTGAAGCGTTTTCAGCAATCTTGGAGTTTTCTGGAGTATTTGCGATTTTTATAAGGCACTCACCTGCTTTAATCTCCGTACCAAGGACAATTAGAGAACTGAAATATCCGCCATCATATACTCCGGTCAAGGAAGCATCAAAATAATCAAAGCTTGTATCACGATTCGGCATGCTTGTAAGAACAACACTGCCGATACCATTCACAATAGGAATTCCTATTGCCGTGTTCTTTGTTCCGTCGGCAGTGCTGGACAGGTAATAAATTCTGTCCTTGCTCGCATTTGTCAGGTTGAATGAACTTTCATTAGATACACGTACCATTTTATTAATAATGAACAGCGATCGTAACCCTGTTTTTTTCTTTACCTGATATTTCAGGTCAACGTCAGCAATACCATAAGTTATATTCGGTGCATTAACAGAAACTCTGACATTGTGATCATCTATTTTTTCAAGACGGAGTCCGGCATTGCTGATATCCCCGAGCTGATCTTCATTGGACTTTTTCCAGAACAGCTGATACCCGCTTGCGTAGACGGGCTTGTAGTGCTGATAGAGGTCTCTGTAAAAAAACCAATTGGCATTCCTTACCCAGTATTCCCAGTCTGTATAGGTTCCCCGGAGAGTTGCAACGTAACTTGGATCCGCCTTCTTAAAGCTTTTGATATATCTGGACCGTGCATCGTTGCCCAATACATGAATAATATAATCAGTTCCGGACGGCTGATACTGATTCCTGTAGGTTTCCACTGCAGATGCGTATGTTGAAAACACATTATCGCCGGCTTTCATAAATTCATTTGCCGACTCAACTGATTTGGCAAGTTTCTTATCACGGAAATAGCCAAGGTTTTTCACATAATCACCGCGATCTGCTGAAAACCCGTTCTGTATGGCGGCATACGTCGATATTGACCAGGAAACGCTCAAAAGAGCCACGCAGACTGCCACAGCTGTCCTGGCAACCGGCCGGGCTCCGGTCTTTTTATTGATGAACCTTATGACAAGAGAGATTCCTTCTGCACAAAAAGTCAGATAAAGGATCGAATAGGAAACTTCCTGCAGCGTATAGCCTGATAGTAGCTTGTATTCATTTTCTGCAGCATATCCTGCCATATTGAAAAACAACGGAATTCCAAAACGGACAGCATTCTCTTTTGAATATCCTTTCTTTAACAGAATGAACAGATATATCAGTACCACAGCTGCCTGGACACAGCTCCAAAAACACAGGTCCATATCCCAAAGGTAATATGATTTAGGACTGATATAGTACCATGCCTGAGCGCCGCCGCTTGCGAATGTCAGAGACAGATATGAACTGAAATGACCTTGTGTTATTGCCGTTCCGAAAAAAACAAATGCTGCGGCTGACGCAAGAATAAACGCGCTTAGCTTGGTAAGTTTTTCAAACAGTTTGCCTTTTTGTGTTAACACAATAAGAAAGACAATAACACTTATGCTTACTGATGAGGCAACACCATAATCATTTGAAAAGTAGAATATTAGACCGGATGGTATTCCATATACAATAGCCAGTGAAAGAACTTCAGATTTATCTATGAAAGGTATTCTGCATTTCAACCTGTACAAAAGAAAGATCATTGCAACAGCAACTGCCGGAGCCATACCTCGCAGGAAACGGGCAGACCACCCTGTTGACATCGAGGCATGCATTGCTAAATAAAAATCATCTGAAATTGAAAAGATATTTACAAAATACTCTGGCTCAGTAAGCAAAAGCAGCAATATCACGTTCACCGCTATAAGCGGCAGAACCTTTCCATTTTTATATAAAACAGCCCGGAATATCGCATAAATCATTACACTGATGGAAAAAATAGGAAGGAACTGAAAAGCCATCTTGCTTGACATGAAATCAGGACATCCAGCCCCAAAAGCCCATGTCAGTATGCCGCCCAGCAGAATGTGCCCATATCCAAGATAAACACCAAAATCAGCATAGGCTGTCTGACCGTCAAGAAATCTCCGAATGACGTTGTAGTTCTGAAAATCACCATTAAATGCCAAAAAATCTGCCCATATTCCTGCCGACAAAGCATGAACAATACACATCAAAACAGATGATATGAAAAGTAATGCAACCAGCCACTTCCCTTCACCGGCGCACCTTACCCACAGTATGGGCTTCATAAACAATTTCCTCTTATGTATATGGCATTTGTTATTTTTTAATGGAATTCTACTATACGGGTTGTAATTCAGGCAATGAGAACTGACCGGTATTCAGAGGAATATTCTATCAACCATAATGGCAGCATTGCCATACATGAAATTTCTTTTTGCGGCATTTCAGACATATAAAGCAGAGGATCCCTGCGGAAGTTTAATCCGCTCTGCACAAATTAAAACTCAAACTTCCCAGTTGAAAATCGCCCGCAAAGCCTTATGCGGTAAGGGCTGAACCGTTAAAAAGAAGGCACAGTTTCCTGAACCTTGGTATAATTG
>CACWVH010000201.1 GCA_902764235.1 uncultured Ruminococcus sp. | reverse complement strand
AGGATACCCTCGCGAAATGCGGCTTTTAATGCCCTTTTACAGCAATTCGAGAAAGGAATTTTATATGATAAAAGTAATGTTCATCTGCCACGGCAATATCTGCCGCAGCCCTATGGCAGAATTCATTTTAAAAGATATGACCGAAAAAATGGGCATATCCGATCAGTTTATTATTGCATCCTGTGCAACAAGCCGTGAAGAAATATGGGGAGGAGTCGGGAATCCTGTTTATCCTCCTGCCAGGGAAGAGCTTGCAAAGCATGGGATAAACTGTGATGGAAAGAGAGCTGTTCAGCTTACTAAGGCGGATTATGAAAAATATGATTATCTGCTGTGCATGGATAATACCAATATGCGGAATGCAAAAAGAATAATCGGCAATGACCCGGATGATAAGCTTCGCCTTCTTCTGTCATTTACAGGAGACAGCGGAAGTATAGCAGACCCATGGTACTTCGGAAATTTCGACCGAACATATTCTGATATAGTCAGAGGCTGCCGGGCTTTTCTCAGATATATCGGATATGAAAACTAAATAATATAATAAAAATGTCCGCCCGTAATATTTACGGAACGGACATTTTTCTCTTCATATAAATAAACTTATTCTCAGCCCTGAGCAAATTTCATTTTCACACTGCTGAGCTTGCTGCTTTCTGCCTGTTCGGGAGCATACCAGCCTCTTGACTGCATCTTGTCATAGATCTGATCCTGAAGATTCAGGGCAGTATTGAGTGATTCCGAAAATGTGTTTCTTACATTGTCAGTGCTCGATTCAATGGCACCATGCATATAAAGATCACATACGCCCTTCTCAAGAAGAAGCAGGTTTTCCATAATGTTTCTGTCGTCCATAGTTATCCTCCTCAGAGAAGATTGTAGAAATTATTGAAGATAGATTTATGCTGACGGCTGAGCTGTCTTGCAAATTCCCTCAGTTCCTGATCCTGTATCTTTTCAGCGCTTTCACAGAACTGAGTCTGAAAATACTGCTCATGTCCGAGAGCGTCCTCAACATATAAAAGCTCTTTGCTTGTCATTTTATTCAACTCCGCATGAATTAGTAACAGCACAAAGGCTGTAAAAATATTATTTACAGAAAATGAATTATTATTCGTATCAATACTAAGTCATGTGTGATATGAACGAAGGTTGTCTGATTTGCTTTCCGGCAATATTTTGTTTATAATCAATTTATGTGTTTTTTATAAGCATATTGTCATAAAATAATATTATTATAAATGTTGTTGACTTATTATAAGGATTATTGTTAGTTTTAGACAATTATTGTATTTTGTGCTATTTACAAATAGCTTAAAATATGCTAAAATGTACTTTAAATAGATTATTTATAATTGCTTGATGATAGATATAATAATATTCAAAAATGTCTGAACTGTCCGATTCATTGTTGTTCTGACAGTCAGCATAATAACTTATGATTCAGAACGGAGATGGTAAATTTGCAGAATGAATATTTATTAATGAATGAAAGTTTCTTTAATATTACCCAGGAATTGAGAGACCTGAGTGCATTATGTGAAAAGAATGGAAAAATAGATAAGGAGCTTTACGCAAAATATGATGTTAAAAGAGGACTCAGGGATCTTAACGGTAAAGGTGTTCTTGCAGGTCTTACCGAGATCTCTGAAATTTGCTCATCAAAGATGGTAGATGGAGTAAGTGTTCCCTGTGACGGAAAGCTGTATTACAGAGGCTACGATGTCGAGGAAATAGTTAAAGGCTTTATTGCAGATAACCGTTTCGGATTTGAGGAAGTGACATATCTTCTGATTTTCGGAGAGCTTCCCGATAAACAGCAGCTTGCACAGATAAAAAAGCTTCTTGCCACATACAGGGATCTTCCTCAGACCTTCCCGAGAGATATTATCCTCAAGGCACCCAGCACAGATATGATGAATGGTCTTGCAAGATGTGTTCTGACATTGTATTCCTATGACCCTAATCCTGATGATACATCACTTCCTAATGTTCTCAGACAGTGTCTGCAGCTTGTTGCACTTTTTCCTGTGCTTTCGGTTTATTGCTACCGTGCATACAGTCATTATTATCTGAGAGACAGTCTTTTCATTCATTCTCCACAAGAGAATCTTTCTACTGCCGAAAATATCCTTTATATGCTCAGACCGGATTCAAAGTATACCGAGCTTGAGGCAAAGCTTCTTGATATGGCACTTGTGCTTCATGCAGAGCATGGCGGCGGTAATAACTCAAGCTTTACAACACACGTAGTATCATCCTCCGGCACAGATACATATTCAGCAATAGCAGCTGCTCTTGGTTCACTCAAGGGTCCTAAGCACGGCGGAGCAAATATCAAGGTCGTAAAAATGTTTGATGATATGTATCAGAATATAAAGGATTACACGGATGAGGACGAGGTCCGCAATTATCTCAGAAAGCTTCTTCACGGCGAGGTATTTGATAAGGCAGGGCTTATTTATGGTATGGGTCATGCAGTCTATTCAATTTCAGATCCGAGAGCAAGAGTATTCAAATCATTTGTAGAAAGATTGTCGGAGGAAAAGGGCAAGCATAAGGAATTTGCACTTTATTCTCTTGTCGAAAAGCTTGCTCCCGAGGTAATAGCCGAGGAAAGAAGGATATACAAGGGCGTCAGCGCAAATGTGGATTTTTACAGCGGCTTTGTATATAATATGCTCGGACTTCCGACAC
Organism: uncultured Ruminococcus sp.; assembly: GCA_902764235.1. Classification (GTDB taxonomy): domain Bacteria; phylum Bacillota; class Clostridia; order Oscillospirales; family Acutalibacteraceae; genus UBA1213. Next base: position 394 of record CACWVH010000201.1, on the reverse strand, counting down.
AGCTTTATACTCCGATTTTTGCAATCGCAAGAATTGCCGGCTGGTCTGCACACCGTATGGAGGAGCTTGTAAATCCGAGCAAGATTATCCGACCGGCATATATGAATGTTCACGAAAGAACACCGTATAAACCGCTTTCGGACAGATAATATGTATTTATTCAGGGGAGACAGAAATGTCTCCTCTTTTTTTGAACAAAGAAAATAAACGGAATCAGTAGTTTTATCAAATAACCGATTAAGCAATGACAAAATGGACATACCGGTTGATTATTTATTGCAATATGATATATAACTAGTGTCTGCTCAATGATCAAGCAATATAAAACCGTTTATCATCCAAACCTAACAACAGGATAATCGGATAAAAAATTGCAAACAAAATAGCTCTTGCC
>CACWVH010000200.1 GCA_902764235.1 uncultured Ruminococcus sp. | reverse complement strand
TTTTTCTTACTCTCTTTCAAGGCTGAGTCTGATATACAGATCATTTGCTCCTGCGCCTGCGCCGTTTATGCGGTACTGCTTTCCGCTGACGACGGCATAATTGAAGCTGTCAGCCTCATAGTCCCTGCGCCAGAGCAGCACCGACAGATCAATCCGCATCCCGGCTGCTTCGCCTGCGTTCTGAAAGGACAGCGACGGAGTCTGCACCGAGCAGCTCACTGTCCTTTCTGCAAGCTTCTTTTGTCCGGAGCTGTGTCCGTATTCGTCCGCAAGCCTCAGCAGCGTTATTTTATCCCTGAATGTCATTCCCGGTTTCATCGTCCTGCCTCCTGATATTCTTTATCCTGAGCGCAAAATTAAGATTACGCATTTCCTGAGCCATTGCCGAGCCTTCCTTGTTGTTCAGCTCCCCGAAGCGGTCGGCATACATCATTGCCGCCTTTGAGATAACAGCCTGCTGTGCGCTTTCACTGTCAAAGTCCTCTTCTCCGGTCTGCATACTGCAAAGCTCTGCTGCTGCCGTGACATAACGCAGCAGCTTTGCTTCTTCCTCAGCGTCAGCTATCCCGAGATATTCCGCAGTTTTATCAAGAATAGCCTCAAGGTCCGGCGCACTCATGCTGTTATCGTGCAGTTGAGCCATGCGTCAGCGTCAACTGTCTTGAAATCAGCGCGCAGATATGCTCTCAGGAAGGTCATGCCGTTCTGGAAGGCTGAAACGCTGTGTGTTTCTGCATTTTCGCCCTCGCCTTCGGTATATGTTACGGTTGCGCTGCTGCTTGCGGAGATGGACATCTGCCTGCGGTCAAACATATGTACTGCTTCACCGAGATCACCGATGATAAACGGCATTTTAAGCTTATTTCCTGTTGCCGAAGCGGAAGTCATAATCGTTTTCGGAACCTGAACAACAGGTACGACTATACCTCCTAAATTGACAGCCGGAGCGCCGCCTGTGCGCGGATCATAGAAGAAATAGTCTCTCTTGTTGTCATCCTGAAGATTGCAAAGATATGCATATCCGTCATCATTGGTATAGATCGCAGAGCTTGCGGTATACGCGCTGCCGAGTCCGCTGATAAGAGCTGTTCTCAGACTTGTGATTCCGCCCGAAAGTGCAGTTTCAGACTTTGCTGTAAGAAGGCTCAGTATCTGAGCATTGAGAGTGTCCTCACGGCAGAGTGCAAAATGCATGGCGATCTCTGCCTCAATATTTTCGGCAGTGTCCTCAAAAAGCTCATCCGTCACCTGGATAATGCCGCCGTATTTCTTTACGCTGTATGTCAGCACCTCATACTGAGGATTTGCGACAAGCGGGATAGCTCCGCCCTCTGCAACAAGAGAAAAAGGCGCAGACTGATTCTTTTTTCTGTATGTTCTGCTTCCGGTGTTAGTGTTTACGTTTTCCTTGCCGATATAGCCCTCAAAGCTGAAGCGATTGGTCTTGTATTCGTTGATCTTCGTCTGGATATCCTGAGGGACAGTATATCCGCCGTTTGCTGCGCTGCCCTCAGACATAAGGGATTTGTTAAGCTCGTGACTTCCGAAACGGCTGCGGAAAGCCTTTACAAAGCTGCTTTCCCCCTTAGCTCCGGCAGTCGTTCCGGGAACAGAATTCTTTTTTCCGGAATCCTCTGAAAAGAGCTTTTCAGCTTCAAAAAGCTCCTTTTCTGTCTGATACTCAGCCTTAAGCTCATGGATCCTGTCAACCTTTTCTCTTGCCTTTGCGACCTCGCCGTTTTTCTGCAGCACCCTTGCTTCCGCCGTAAGCGCCTTTATCTCCTCAGATATCTCATACATCTTTTTTGTACATTTAATTTCCATAGTCCTCATTCTCCCTTTCTATACCTTCAAGCTCAAGCTCAAGCAGCTCAGACTCAAGGCTGCTGTCCTTTTTTTCTGTCCTGCCTGCCCTGGCAATGCTCCTTTTGCGTACATCAAAGCTTTTTGTCACCCCTGCGCCCTTCTGCGCCGGAACAGCAACAAAGCTCAGCTCATAAACATCCGTCACTCCCGACAGTGTACGATAGCATTTCACACCGTCATAGGCTCCGCCGGGCACATGACCGCAATAACCTGCTTCCTCGCCGCATACCGAGCATATTCTCTTGTTGACTGCACAGCCGACGCTGACCTCTTTTTTCAGTCCGGTTTCTATCTCTGCGATAAAATCCTTAGTGCTGTCAAGTACCGGTACATATGCATAAGCGACAAGCTTTTTTACACCGTTTTCATCATCCTGAACCTGAGCACGGTAGACCCTTGCTGCCTGATTATCGGTTTTAGGATCATGGTCCTTGATGATCGTCTGTCCTACATAAAGCTTTGCCATTTCCTCAAGAGCGTCATCCGAGAATCTTTCATAGTCCCTGTCGATCTGATTGTCACAGCAAACCACAGGAAAGATATAGACCTCCTCAGCCGTCAGTTCTTTTCTCGACAGCTTATTGATAAGCTCAAGATCGTTTTTACTTACTTCCGCCATTCTTTCACTCCTCTCAATTTTTCAGCCTCAGGCATAAAAAGCATCGTGCATGAAAATAAAAATCATGCACGATGCATCGCCATTCCGCTGATAGCTTCCTGACTCATTTTCATAATTTCAGACAACGTCATTTTCCCACCCCTTTCATATATAAGCCTTCCCCCCGGGCAATGCTGTCAACCTAAGAATATAGCCCCGAAATCGGACAATCTAAAGCCTTCTCCCTCCGGGAGAAGGTGGCACGCAGTGCCGGATGAGGGGCTTTGCGTCAGCAAAGCGTTCATCCGTCAGGATGAATAAGACAAAGCCTGCAACCTTTGTAAAGCAACATCCCCCGACCGAGCCGTCAGGCAAGACATCAGCTACGCTCCGCTTATGCCCCTCATCAGTCAGCTGCGCTAACAGCTTCCCCCGGAGGGGGAAGCCTGTTTTCAGCGCACACCTTTTCTTAGCTTTTCTCTTATTGCACGCCTTTTCAGGCTTTCGGCAGCAAAGATACAATCGTCATACTGTTCCTTGTACAGCTGTATTTTTCCGCTGTAAAATCCACGAAGCGACGGGCTTTTTGTTTCCCTTCGCTTTTTGCGGTACTCCTTTATCTTTTCTTCCGTAAGCCTTGCAGTTTCGTAGTACTCCTCCGCCCACTCGTCATAG
>CACWVH010000199.1 GCA_902764235.1 uncultured Ruminococcus sp. | reverse complement strand
GGAGACATTTGGGACGGCGGCAGTCGGCGGATTGCCGCCGCCTGCCGCCTGGAAAGAATAAAAACCGGTAAGCTTACAACCAACTTCACGGATTCAGGTAACAGGCATTTACTATAACCTATCTTATTATTTTTATCATAAAATGTCAACAAATTACATCTGAATTTTTTGTTAATTTTCGTTCAGTCGGTGTCTCTATGCTTTCAGGCTGACGGATAGACTGAATCTTTTACATCATCAGCAGGTCTCCGCACTGTGCCTTTCTTGCTGACCTGAAAAGCTCACGGTCACGCTTTGTTACTGTGACGTTTTTCCTGCTGTCATTTCCGCAAAGCTCAAGCCTGATATTTCCCTTGCCTGTGACAGGATGTCTGAGTATCCTTGAGCCTTTTCTTTCCGGCTTCTCCTTTACAAAAGCCATATATGAAAACTTTTCATCCTCATAGGGTACATCCGCTTCCTTTATTGCTCTGTGAAGCCTGCTTCTCTGTATCCTGACGGTAAAATGGCACCAGTCATCCTCTTCAAGAGGACAAGCTCCTGTGCAGGTACACGGCGCTGCCGTTTCTGCTGTGCACGCTTCAAGCTCCTTTTTTATCCTCATAAGCTGAGAAAAAGCCTCCGGAGTTCCAGGCTCGACTATCAAAAGCAGCTTTTCTGTATGCGACCATAGCTTTCTGACAGCAGATATCCTGTCCTTTTCTGTCATTTCATTCAGCACATATGAAGAAAGAACTATATCTGCACTCCTGGGCAGCTCCGAGCGAAGATCGGCATCTGTCCATTCCGTCTGCGGCAGAAATTCTGTAAACCGGTCAGTAAATGATTTCCCGAGCTCTCTCATGCTCTTTTCCCTTTCAAGACATATTATCTCAGACAGCTCAAGAAGCTGAGCTGCTGCAAAAGCTCCTGCTCCCGTGCCTGCTCCCACGTCCAGCAGGGTGTACTGTCCTTTCATTTCAACACATTCCAGAGTATGATATAATGCACTGTAAACTGCACCAAAGGTCGCCGGCATCCGGACGACAGAATATACAGCAGCATACACAGGGTCAGAAACAAGTATTTTCCCCCTGCCGCTTTCCTCTTTATAAAGACGGGTGATCTCTTTTGAAACAGCCTTCAGCTGGTGCATAGTATACTTTGACGCAGCCTGTTCTGTCAATGCTTTGATTTCTGACGGTATTTCCACTGCAAACACTCCCTTGTCAATTATTCAGAATCTGTTATAATGTTATATAGAAACCGGATAATACTCCGGATTTTTCTGACCACACGCTGATATACGGAACCACTAGATTCAGGCAGTGTTTCCGTAAAGATCACAGAAAGGATATAATAACTTGAAAAATCTGTTTTTGAAAATAAAAAAATTCATTGCTGCCGAGGCTGTACTCTGCATTGCCTTTCTGCTGGCGGTTATTTCTACTTTTTTTAATCCGCCGTCTATGGATTATTTTAGCTTTATAGACTTTCGTGTACTCGGGATACTTCTCGGGCTGATGCTTGTAATGGACGGTCTCAGGCGTATCGGTATTTTTGAAGAGATCTGCCGTCTTTTGACAGGCTTCACACGCAATACAATGCAGCTTTCCTTTGTACTTGTGCTTCTGTGCTTCTTTTCATCCATGTTCATAACCAACGATGTTGCCCTCGTGACCTTTGTCCCTCTGGCGATAATGACGCTCAGGCAGACAGGCAACGAGGATAAAACCGTCATCACTGTCATAATGCAGACGGTTGCCGCTAATCTCGGCAGTATGCTCATGCCCTCCGGAAATCCTCAGAACCTTTATCTTTTTGATCTGTCGGGGATGGATTTAGCAGGCTTTGTCCTTCTTATGCTGCCATATACCGCAATATCGCTTATTCTTATCTCGGTTTTCATCATTCTTGGTAAAAACAGAAGGATAGAAAGTAACGGAGCCGCTGCCGTTTCCTTCACTGGAAAACAAAAAGTATCTGCTGTGATCTATGCTCTGATCTTCACAGCAGGAATACTGGCTGTCTGCCGTGTGTTACCATGGTATTTTTTCCTTTTGCTGAGCTGCATTTCTGCTTTCATTCTGAATAAAAAAAGCTTTCTGACCGTAGATTACAGTCTGCTTGCAACATTTATATGCTTTTTCGTTTTCATCGGAAATATCAGCAGTCTTGATTCTGTTCGTCATATGCTGACAAGCACCGTCAGCGGACGTGAGGCATTGATCGGGATCGTAGCAAGTCAGTTTATCAGCAATGTTCCCGCCGCACTGATGCTCTCAGGCTTTACAGAAAACTACAGTGAGCTTATCATCGGAGTTGATCTGGGCGGTCTGGGAACGCTCATCGCTTCCATGGCAAGTCTGATCTCCTACAAGGCAGCCGCCGCTGCCTGCCCTGAAAAGCGCCGCACCTACATATTGCAGTTCAGCGCAGTCAATGCCGCTTTCCTTATAATACTTTACGCTTTTCATCTGATAATACATTCATCGGGGGGTTTCGCCCTCTGCGGAGTGCGACCAGGGGGTTTTACCCCCTGGTCCCCCACCAGCCTTTAAAAAGCTGGTGCGAAACTTTAAATTATTTTAACGACATTGTGCAAGGCAGAAGCAGCGCCCCGGTAAGCATACGAAATCTGCCCATTCTGACACTCTGGTTTTCCTTACAAACTTAAAAATGTATAATATAAAACGAAAATCCTGATACTCTCGCATCAGGATTTTCGCTTTGTCAACAGAGTATAAAAAAGATATTTTTTGTCAACCACTGTTGGACTCGAACTCCTGCATAAAACAAAATCAAAGTATTTTCGCTATTTTCGGTTCTTTCATACCAATAGTTTTTCTTTTTAATGAATAATGAAAAATGAATAGTGAATAACGAATAATACAGAAACGCCCCTCGGAGCATTATTATAAACTATTCATTATTCACTATTCATCATTCATTGAGCCCCCGACACAACGTGACGGGGACGTTTCTGGAGCGGATGACGAGGCTCGAACTCGCTACCTCAACCTTGGCAAGGTTGCGCTCTACCAGATGAGCTACATCCGCATATTTTGGTGCCTTCGGGCGGAAGACTGAGCTACAAAGGCATATGGCGATCCGGAACGGGATCGAACCGTCGACCTCTAGCGTGACAGGCTAGCGTTCTAACCAGCTGAACTACCGGACCATTTCAAGGAATTCTCCCTTTTCGCAGAAAGCATTTTCTTTCGGCGACTTCATTATAATAACACATCCTGCAAAAAATGTCAAGCATTTTTTATTATTTTTCATAGGGATCAGCTTTCTATACAAAAAATTATATGTCCTGTCATACTGAACGTAAGCGAAAGGTCTTTTTTCAAATAAGAAGCATTTTCAGAAGGATTTTTCTTTGCTCTGTCCCTCGGAATAACATTACAGGCTACGTTTTTCTGAAAGCTGATTTCCATGATTATTTTTTCGGCGGCGGAATGTCATCGTATCTCCGGTGCCGCAGCGAGGCAACATCACGCTGCGGCTGCGCTATGTTACTCCATGATTCAGGATTTCATCCGGACTGAATCATTCTGCACACAGCTCTTTAATGACCTCTCCTGCAATAATCAGACCGGCAACAGAAGGTACAAAGGCATTTGACCCCGGGATATCTCTTCTTCCGGCAGGCTTTGTCCCGGATTTTTCACCATGCTGCTCCAGCAGCTTCTCTTTATTTCGTGGTTTTACAGGCTGTTCCTTTGAATAAACCACCTTCAGCTTCTTGATACCTCTTTTTCTGCACTGCTCACGCATTACCCTTGCAAGAGGACAAACGGAGGTCTTATATATATCAGATACCTCAAATGCAGTCGGATCAAGCTTATTTCCTGCTCCCATTGAGCATATGATGGGCACACCTGCCTGATTTGCGGCTTCCACAAGCGCAAGCTTTCCGGTAACTGTGTCGATTGCGTCTATCACATAATCATACACAGAAAAATCAAAAAGCTCTTTTGTTTCAGGCAGGAAAAAGGTCTTGTATTTTCTCACCCTGCAATCTGGGTTTATATCATGTATCCTGATTTCCGCAGCATCCACCTTATACATTCCTATGGTGCTGTGAAGGGCGATGATCTGTCTGTTCAGGTTACTCAGAGCCACTGTGTCATTATCAACGATATCAATATTGCCGACTCCACTTCTTGCGAGCGCTTCAACGGCATAACCTCCCACACCTCCGACACCAAACACGGCAACTCTTGAAGCCCTGAGCTTTCCCATTGCCTCAGAGCCGAAAATCAACTCAGTACGTACAAATTGTCCCGGCATATAAATACCCTCCTGCAAAATATTATTACGTCAGCATTATACTATAAATGTGAACTACCCATTGTCTAAAGCCAATGGGCTTCCTGCTTCATCGTCCTCGTAACCTA
>CACWVH010000198.1 GCA_902764235.1 uncultured Ruminococcus sp. | reverse complement strand
TACACCGTTACTTTACCGTTTAAACAAAAGTAAGCAGTGGAAACGCTCACTGCGTTCACTTAATGAATAATGAATAATTCAGCGGCAAGCCGCCGCTCCCGATTTATTTCACATATATTTATACCGTTATTTACTTTTGATATATCCTCAACTGTTATTACTGTAAATCATAATTTACAAAAGCATTATATCAAATCTCTGATTACTTCAAAATATTTTTCATCTTCATTTTCAAAAATATCTTCACCCTCAACCATATATGCTTGAAGTAAATAGTTTTTGGCATTATCAAGACTATCTATTTCAAAGAAACATTCACCTATACGCACAAGAACAAATGGATTGCCTATTCCGTTTGGACATTTAAGTGCCTCCTGAAACATATTGAGAGCTTGATTATAATCTTCGAGATAAAACAGAGCATCACCTATGGCAGTAAATACCCAAGTAGAAGCTTCGTAATAATATTTGGGTTCAGGTATCAAATTCAGAGCTTGAGTATATTTTTCTATTGCATCTTCATACTGTTCCGAATCAGTCAAATCATCCCCCTGCTCACATAATTCCTGAATTATGTTGTAAGTATTATCGTCCATACTCATATAAATATACCTCCTTAAATTCTGATTTTCATGTACTGCAGCTTTACCGTTTAACCGGAAACGCTCACTTCGTTCGCTCAGTGAATAATTGAATATGGAATTTGGAAAGTGGAATTAGGAGTTAGGAATTTTGTAATTGATTTATATACACAGCTGCTTTTTACCGTTTAACAAAAATAAACAGCGTAACGCAAATCTTTGAATCAGCGTAACGAAGCTGCTCACGCTCACACGAAGCCTGCCGCCGCTACCAAAGTAAGCGAGCACGCCGCAGGCGGTGGGCAGCGCAGCGGGGGCAGGTGAGATTTCCAAAGAGAGGAAACTTAAGAGGAGGGGCAGCGCCCCTTCTCTTATGGTTCTTCTCTTTGGCTGCGTCCGCATCCTGCGGACGCCTGCGAAGAAATCAGCGGTCATCAAAAACTGATAACAAAACATCAAACCCCTTCTGCCGCATCAGTGCCTGAGCTTCCAGTCGGATACCTCGCACTGCCCCAGCTTGTTTTCACCTGTCGCAACCACAGTTCCGTCAGCCTTCATTCCTACCGTGAAATATTCCCCGGCAGACACCGCAGCAATATCCTTCCAACCGGATACATTGCTTTGTCCATACTGGTTATATCCTGTTGTGACGACCGTTCCGTCTGCCCTCAGACCCACAGTTATATCCTTGCCGGCAGATACCGCAACGATCCCTCTCCAGGATGATACATCACACTGACCGTAATCATTTTTACCTGCTGCGTATACAGTACCGTCAGAGCAGAGTCCGACCACATGAAATGCACCTGATGATACAGCAGCTATATCTCTCCATGAGGAAACATCATAGCTTTCTCCTGCAATCACAACTGTACCGTCTGCTTTCAGCCCGGCTGTAAATTCGTCACCTGCCGAAACCGCTATGATATCTGTCCATTTTTCCGCTTCGCTCATTCCGTACTTATCGTATGCATTTTTTGCTGTTATAACAACTGTGCCGTCCTTTTTCAGTCCGACAGTATGCTTAACTCCTGCGGAAATATCCACGATATCCTTCCACCTTCTGACATTGCATTGCCCGTTGTTATTGTTTCCGGCAGCAATGACAGTGCCGTCCTTTTTCAGACCGACCGTATGCCAGAAGCCGCCCGACACAGCGGTGATATCCTTCCATGACGAAACATCCTCCTGCCCGGAGCCGTCTCCCCCTGCCACAACTACACTTCCGTCCTCGTTCAGACCGACTGTATGATAGGTCTCAGCAGAAAGATAGTTTCCTTTTTGCAGATACTCCGCCCTTTCAGAGTCCGTCAGGGCTTCAAATCTTGTTTTCAGCACAATTTCAGCAGAATCCCTGAAATCTCCCAGCTTTTTGAAAGCCTCCGCTGCCTGTTCGTATTTCTTTTCATCAAGAAGCTTTTTCGCATTCTTATATTTTTCTTCCAGCTCAGCATTCTTAGTGCTTCTTTCTTTTTCCTCTGCCTTTTTGCTGACCTCCTGTGCCTTTGCCGCGGAATCCCTGTACATGGCTATTTCCTCAAATGCCTGCTGTGCCTGCTCATACTCGCCCTGTTCAAAAAGCCTTGCTGCGTTTTCGTATTTCATATCAAGGGTATTCACTGCTGTTACAGCAAGCACAACTGAAACGGCTGCCACGCAGATACATGATATTACCGTAATGATCGTTCTTTTTTTCCTTTTCCTTTCAGCCCGGAGCTTTTCCTCCTCATTCTGCTTTCCCTTGCCTGCCGCAAGCTCGCAGAGCTTAAGCTCAAGCTTGTATCTGTGTTCCTGACAAAGCGATATTTTTTCTGCCGAATCCCTGAAATCTGTGATCTCACCGAACAGTACCACTGCTTCATCAAGCTTTTTTATTGCATTATTCAGATATTCAAGGTCATTGAAGGAAAGCTCATCCTCTTCGATGCTGAGTGCAAGCATAAGATTGTTATCAGCTGTATTATACTTTCCCTCAAGCTCCTGTTTCCTGTTTCTTTCATTGATATGCTCAGTACATTTCCTCAGTTCTGCCTTAAGCTCTTTATCCTTGCTCTGCATTATCTTCCGATAGAATTCATTATCATCAAACGGCTCGCTCTGATGCATAAGATCTTCCCGGTGACGCACCCCGAGAGCTATCATCAGTCTGCAAAGATATACCAGCGTATTTCCCGGATCTATATCCCGGATATTATCACAGTACTGGGAGGCGATCTGCCAGTCCCCGTCTGCAATTACGTCGAATGTGATCTTTTTGAGCACTTCAACATCCTTTGGTATCTCACGTCCGGTAAGCTTGTTCAATTCTTCTGTAAGCTTCTGAGCAAAGTCAGGTGAAGACATATCCCATTCACGGAATTGCAGGAATTCATCCGGAAATTCATCAGGGCTGATATCAATATAACAGGGTAACAGAGTTCTCCCCTCGTTTTTCTTTATTATTTCAAGATACCTTTTCCATATTTTCCTTACAGGCGCGGCATTTATCATCTCTGCATCAGAAACAGGAACGATCATCGCCTTTGCATTATTCAGTGCTGAAAAAATATATGCTTCATAAGCTTCATGCGGAACATTCTCAAGCTCCGCCGCAGGCAGAAATACCTTATATTCCTTCTCAGTCAGGATATCATATAGTTTTTTTGCCCTTTCAAAGGCTGCTGTATTATATTTTCCCTTTCCGTTGTCAATGCAACAGATAAAAATATCATACAGCTTTACTCTTTTTGCTGTATCAAGGAATTCATTACGTCTTTTTTCGATCTGAGCTGCTTCACTTTCATAAACAGCCCTTGACCGTTCTCCGGAAATGCTTATCGCTTTCTGATAGTCGGGGTCATCATAAACTGATGTATAACTTGCGGTATGACTCACAAGAACCGCTGCGGAAGAAAACTGATCCTTTTTATATACTGCACCATATCTGCAAAGCACAAGCGACCAGTATGCCTCCGCATCCTCAGGAGTTTCGGAAACAATCATTTCAGCGATCTTTTCTGCTCTTTCAAAATCAAGCTTGTTTCTGAGATATCCGGCTTTTCTGTAAAGCCGGAGTATTTTTTCATCATCCGTATCCGGCAAGGTCTGCTCTGTCATGCAGTCCGGGCATCGGCACACGGTTTCTCCTGCCGCCGCTTCTATTGCCGAACCGCATAATTTACATTCAAATACAGCCATCCTGCTGACCTCCGTTTCATTTTCGTGCTTACTGAATATTCCGTGTAATACAACAAAGCTCCGTAAAAATCATATACTTTTCTATATTAAATTTTACTACAAAACCATCCCAAAATCAACCAGTTTTTCCCCCGACGGCGGCAGGCGTGCTGCGCACGCCTGCCGCCTGGCTGAAATGAAAACCCGGAAGGTTTAAAAAAAGATTTAATTCAATTTCACGGATTCAGGAATAACTGAAAGAATATTTTTTGTTTCGGAATTTATTAAAAGTGAGTGATGATATGGAATTACATGATAATACAAAAAAAATTCAGCGTGCGCTTCTTGTGGGGATCGATACAGGTGATTATGACGCAGAAGGCTCAATGGCAGAGCTTTATGAGCTTGTCACAAGCGCAGGCGCTGAGCCTGCTGCAAGCATGATGCAAAAGCGTGACAAGCCTGACGGCGCAACTGCGATCGGCTCCGGCAGACTTGAGGAAATACGTGAATTCTGTCCTGAGAATGATATTGATTTCATAGTTTTTGATATGGAGCTTACTCCTACCCAGATAAGAAATATTGAGGACGCAACCGATGTCAGAACTATTGACAGAACCATGCTCATACTTGATATTTTTGCCATCCGTGCAAAAACCAACGAAGGAAAGCTTCAGGTCGAGCTTGCCCAGCTGAAATATCTGCTTCCCCGTCTTTCGGGCAAGGGCAAGGAAATGTCCAGACTCGGCGGCGGTGTCGGAACAAGAGGTCCCGGTGAAACAAAGCTTGAAACAGACAAAAGACATATACGCAGAAGGATCGAAGCTCTCAAGGATGACCTTGAGCATATGAAGGACAGACGTGAAAGGCTTCGCTCACGAAGAAAAAAGGACGGCGTCATTACCGCTGCGATAGTCGGCTATACCAATGCAGGAAAATCCACGCTTATGAATACACTCACCCAGGCAGGCGTACTTTCCGAAAACAAGCTTTTCGCTACTCTTGACCCGACTTCGAGGGCGCTCACGCTGCCGAACGGTATTTCTGTAATGATGATAGATACAGTCGGCCTTGTACGCAGACTGCCGCATCATCTTGTCGAAGCATTCAAATCCACCCTTGAGGAAGCAGCTGTTGCGGATATTATCCTGAATGTCTGCGACGCATCAAGCGAGGAATACAAGCTGCACCTTGATGTCACAAACGAGCTTCTCAGGGAGCTTGGCTGTGAGGGAAAGCCGGTTATCACCGTTTACAACAAATGCGACCTTGTGCCGAATCCCTATGACCTTCCTGCCGGAAAGGACAGTGTGCGCATCTGCGCAAAAAGCGGGATCGGAATTGATGAGCTTCTGCGTGCTGTGGAGGAAAACCTTCCTGTAAAGCTCAGAAGCTACAAGCTGATGCTGCCCTTTGACAAAGCTCCGCTGATAGCCGTACTCCGTGGGGCAGGCGCTCTGCGCACCGAGGAATACACAGCCGACGGCATCCTTGTCACAGCAATAGTAGAAGAACCGCTGTGGCATCTTATTGATGAATATTCGGTCTAAACTCTTGACAATACGAATAAAATGGTATAGAATAATAGGGCAGTGTTTTTGCACTGCCTCGTTATTTGTCCCGGTAGCTCAGCAGGATAGAGCGTTCGCCTCCTAAGAAAATGTTCCAACACACACTTTTCGCCCCAAAGTGTATGGTAATGTGGTAGAATATATTAAAATTTCATACACGTCTTCGTAGCTCAGCCGGATAGAGCGTCCGCCTCCTAAGCGGAAGGCCGTGGGTTCGAATCCCGCCGAGGACGCCAAAGCGAAAATCCTGACACGAAAGTGGCAGGATTTTCGCTTTGTATTATTCATTTTTAAGTTTTCAGTCTTAAGTCTTCACTTATTTGCGTATTTGCTGCTTCAGCATTGAACCAAAAGTAAATAGCGGAACGTAAATTTCAGAATCATCGTAACGAAGTTGCTCACGCTCACACGAAACC
>CACWVH010000197.1 GCA_902764235.1 uncultured Ruminococcus sp. | reverse complement strand
ACAAGCGATAACAGGAAGTATATAATCAATATGTAAGATGTTTTTGAAAGTTCCGAACAGTGTAGTGGCTTGTTTGGGACTTTCTTCTTTTTTGCCTTGATTTTTATTTTCGGCTGTTGGCTCTGATACCGAATAATGATTGTCGGAGTAACTTCCATCTTTTTTCAAAACTTTTAACTTTCTGACAAATCCCATTCCTACAAGTTCATTTATCACAGCGATAACCTTTTTCCTGCCGATCTGCAAGGCACGAGAAATGTCATTAAAGCTGTTCCACATATCATTTTTCTTTGTAATCGCTCTGCATACGAAAAGGTACATTCTGAGCTGAACACCGTTTAGCTTGCCGAGAATGTACCTTTTGATTTTGAAATAACCTTTTGAAACTATTGTTTTGAGTTTATAGATGTAAGTGCCGAGCTGACCGTTGGCTTTATGCGGACGGCTCACACGCTCTATAATGCCTTTCCTTTGGAGCTGACAGATGATATTAGCGACTGTTTCAATCTTCTTAATACCGCACTTCTGAGCAATCGTAGCCTGCTTTATCTGCACTATACAGCGATTATTGAAAACACAGCTATAAAGGCACACAGATACTTTCAATTCGTTTGGTGTCAGTCCGCAGTCAAGAATACTGTTATTCAGTTTGAAATACGCTTGCATAAATCTGTCATCTCCTTAGTTGAAATAAAAAAGCAGCACGATCAAATCGTACTGCTATGTATGATAATAATATTTACACTGAAATTATTTTGAAGCATAATGTGCCGGATACCAATTCTGAAACCACTTTGTAAAAATTCCCATCAGTATTGGCATGACATTATTGATAATGGCTAGATAAGGGGAAATCGGTGTACCCATTAGGAAAAATGTCCATACACTTGTTATCACATACAAAATACCCCACGCAAGTGTCAAAATACGATTCGTGCGTACAAAAAGAGGATTCTCCAAAGCACTCTCACCACTGTAGTTGTTCATAGAGTACCATGCTGTAAGCGGAATTTTCGTCAAACAGGATAAACTCCACATAAAACCAAAGGCAAGATATGAACCCGGCAGTATAAGCCTGATCATTTCGGGAAGAAGAATAGCCATAATTGAAAAAACAATAACTGCCGTACATGAAAGTACATCATAAATAGTTTTACGGAATCGGAAGAAAATGAGTCCCATTAACGCACATACACCGATGGAAACAAAGCCGCCTACATAGCTGTCTATTGCTGCGGCTACCCAAAAGGTGATCCATGGAATCAGGGTTAGAATTAGGCTTGTCCCTTTGGTCTTTTTGTCAGAAGTGTCTTTGTCAGACTTTTGCTTTGTGCTGCCAGAGCCGAAATATTTTCCCCAATTCAGCATAACATCAAAATCGCCTTCTACACGGTAAAGTTTTTTCATCATTGCCCCAGAACCGGTGATTTTTCCCGCTGCAATATCTTTCCATACGGTAAACGGAGTTATTACTTTTGTTGTGGGGGTAATGAAACTTTCCTTTCTGACTTCGTACCCGTCTTTTTTTAAAATGATTTGATAAGCTTTTTCTTTATCAGTATAATCCATCTCCAGCACAATATCCTTGCCCTTGTACGATGATTTATTATACATAGAAGCCATTTGCTTTGTAAAAATATAAGTTTCATCCTCCTGCTCACCGGTTTCTTTAGAAACACCCCAACTTGCATCTGCCATTGTTTCAAAGGTTTCTCTCGGAAAAAGAAGCTCATCTAAATGTTCTCTTGTGTCACTACTGATACCGCTTGTAATGAATTCCTCTCCGGCTTGCTTGACATAACTTAAATACTCATCTGTCCTGTTATGCAGTGCATCTACTCTGAATAATTCACCTTGTCCGCAGTAAATAGTTTCATAACGGTTTTTTCCGAGAAAATGGTCAAACATCGCATTAACAGAGCCATAGTTTCCCTTTGCAGTATAGAAACCACAGGTAGAAATGATCACATGACGCTTTCCTGACATATCAAATCTCATTGGATGTCCGCCGCTTTCACTCTCACTAACCATAAACGGTAGTGCAAGCGGAAGCTGACGGTCAATCAGCATTTTCATTCTGCCAGGAACATTAAAGTAGTAAAGACCAAATGACCATATCACAATATCTGCCCACAAAATCTTATCAAGAACTTCTTTCATATCATCCTTTATTACACAAACTCCGGGAGTTTTATTCCAACAGCCAAAACAGCCGATACAAGTACTGATATTTTTATCCTTAACAATAACTTCTTCATATTCGACCTCTGTTTTTTCGGAAATGCCATTGATAAAGGCATTGGTGAGCTTATAAGTGTTGCTTCTTTTGCCCTTTGGACTTCCGTTAATTATCAGGATTTTCATACTTCAATTCCTCCAATTGTTTTATACAATTCTCGATCCACTGTCTGTACATTTTTGAATACATCATTCCATATTCCATTGTCATTTTCCAATATAGTGCTTTCATGGGATCATGGATAAGAGTCGCATACTTTTCAGTCTCGGTTGGAGCAGATGTCATTTTATAGGCAAAAGCATAGCTCTCGTTTTGAAGTTTTTCAAAATAATCAATATTTTCATCTATGCTGAGTTCTCCTCTGAAAAAGGTTTTCATCATCAGCGGACTTTTCAAACCAAACTCCACACCATCCTCTGTCAGCCAGCGTTTCAATTCTTCCTTACCGCTTTCTGTAATTGTGAATACCTTTTTGTCAGGTTTGCCGTCCTGCGGAACAGTTTCATCCGTTGCCCAACCGTTCTTTTTGATGGTCTGCAATTCCCTGTAGATTTGACTTGTCTGAGCCTGCCAGAAATAACTTAATGAATCTTTGAAGATGTGAACAATGTCATACCCTGTCATACTTCCGTAGTTCAACAATCCTAATATACCATGTTTAAGCATAATAACCTCCTATATTCCATTTGTTTAATATATTATAATTCAACAAATGGAATATGTCAAGAGCTGTTTTTAGAATTATTAAAACCATTCAGGAAACCTTATTTTGAGAGCTTCAGCATAGTATTTTGCATACTCACAGCAAAAGAGATAAGCAGGAGAATAACAAGCACTCGGCAGATTATCCTCAATACCGTCAGAGCCGATATATGTTTCTCCGTCTGAACAATAACTGTTGTAAAGGTTAAAGGCAAGTCTTGTTGTTCGTGTGCTTGTACCTGTCTGCCAGCCTTTATCAAGTCCA
>CACWVH010000196.1 GCA_902764235.1 uncultured Ruminococcus sp. | reverse complement strand
CCCGTCCCCCTTCCCAAAGGGAAGGGGGAGATTTCAGGGGACGGCGGCAGGCGTGCTGCGCACGTCTGCCGCCTGGCTGGAATAAAAAACCGGAAGGTTAAAAAAACGATTTAATTCACTTTCACGGATTCAGGTAATACTATACGCAAGCAAAAGCCGGAATATAAATAACAAAATGAAAAAAATTAAAAAAATAAAAATTTCCGAAATTTTTTTAAAAAAATCGAACATTTACATATTGTTCTGAATCTTTATTTACAGAAAGAGATAAACAGCGTTTTTGCAGAGTGCAAACACTGACTTGATCTTTTTCGCAGAGGACAGAGCCGTGCTTTGTTTGCATCGGAATCTGATAAGACTTTTTATGGAGGAGAAGATATGAAAAAGAAAAACTGATCCGGCAGTGTGCTTGCAACATATAAAGAATTGCAGAAAAGAGCAGACATGGTTCTTATTCTGCATTCATATAAAGTCCTGCGGGTAAGCGGTTGAAAAGCCGTAAGCCCGGAGGCAGAAAAACTATTATAAAGGAGAAAAAAACCATGAAAACAAACAAATTACTCAGAAAAACACTTGCTGTCACAATGGCAGCAGCAATGCTCTGCACAGGTGCGGCAGTGATACCGCAGCTTACAGACAGTCAGATCACTGCTAAGGCTGTAAGTAACAACAGCGATGAGCCTTCATTATTGAACACTAATCAGAGCATTACAGATTCGATTGGTGGTTATGACATCGGATATTATTCATTTACACTTAAAAATGCTTCAAAAGTGTCGTTTACCTTTAAGCAGCATGCTCAGTATGAAGTTGAGGGTTCAGCTGTTTCAATAGAAGTTAAAAATGAAAAAACGAATTGCAGTTATGTGTATAGCTGCACTATTGGTAACTTCTCTGGCTGCATGCAGCCAATCATCCCCTCAGGAAAGTTCAGAAGAATCATCAACCGTATCTGAGTCAGTTTCCGTAAAAGAAACAAAAAAACTGACAAAAACATCAATTTTTTTCGGATATGATGAAGATACGGATTCCGCTTTCAAAGCAAAATCCGGTGAATTTGGATTTCTCTCATCAGCAAATATGAAACGGCATGAAGGCTTTATCGATGACGACGGTGAACTTAATTGCAGAACTCATTCAAAAATCGATATTTTCTATGAACTCGGTGACAATAAAATCACCATCAAAGCCGACGGCAACACATATATCCTTCAGGAAATCGATGAAGATATGTATACAAAATATGCGAAACTTATAAACGAAAAATCATCTGAGGAGACTTCAGAAGAATCTTCAAAAACAGAATCATCTTCACAGTCTCAGAAATCATCACAAAACAGTGGATCTGAATCATCAAAAGAACAAAGCTCCAAACAGGAAAATTCCAGAAATGAAGCAACCGATCCCAACTATGTAGATCCTGAGAAAGATTATACGGCATCGCTTCTCGGAAATTATGGCAGCGTTGCAGGCTGCGACTATTATGGAGACTATATGCTGTACGCTACTGAAGGCAGAAATAAAATAACAGTAACAATGAAGATGGATCCAACACATGTTGATCTTGAAAAATACGGCGGCAGCAGTACATTCTTTGCATCATTCCCTCTGGATACATTCAAACAGAAAAAGACCGGAAAATACTGGTTCAGTATGGATCTATACAATAACGGTACAAAAGCCGGAACACCGCTGCACATCGATATGAGCAAAGAATTCGTTGATAACGGCGAAGGCGGATACTGGAAGACAATATGCCATCTTGTATATGGTGATTACTCACACGACGTAACTTTCTACAGAGCATATTAAAAACAAAAAGGAGAAATGACATTCAATGAACACTTCTATCAAAAGATCAATTGCAATTATAGCAGCCCTGGCGCTAAGCGCCGCAATGCTTTGTGCTTGTAATAGTACAAGTAATACATCCGAACCGGAAAGCTCAGTGCAGCAATCTTCGGAAGAAAAAAGCAAGACAGAAGAGAGTACAAGCTCAGAAACCAACGAAACCCAGTATTCTGCCGACGAAAATTCTGAAGAATCTAAGACAGAGTCTTCAGAAGAAAGCATTCAGACAACTAAAACAGCACCTGAATTGCCTGAAAAATTCTGGCAGGATACATGGAGTACGGCAGAGTCAGAAAAAGACATAATCCGTTATTGCAGATGCACAGATGAAACAAATCCCATGTACGGCTACTTATACGGTGTTACTTCCGACAGCGGTCTTTCGTATAGCTATTATACCGGAGTAGATGATAAAGCCAAAGATACGAATATCATCGACAAAAGAGACTTCGAAAAAGGTACTTTTGAATTTATGCCGGAAGGATATGCGCCCACTGAATCTGACCGCGTATATCACAAGGAAATGGCCAAACTCCTCAGTGAACTTCCCGTTCTGTCCTCTGAACAGAACACCACAGCAAAGAATGATAAAAGCCATGCGGAAATTGGGGCGATGTTATCTATATATGCGGAAAGAGCGAAAACGAATCCCTTGTATATTACTATGATAAATCAGATAATTTTGCAAGTAAAATTTTCGCTTCAAGTATAATCCCAGTTATTGAGTAAACAAATAAGCTCTGCAAATTTTCTTAAAAATTATTCGCAGAGCAAAAATTATATTATGAAAGGATAATCATCATGAAATCAAAGAAACTTATTGCGATTATTATCGCAAGTACACTTGCTGTAATGTCACTCACAGCATGTGGTTCCTCAAACGAAACACCCAAGACAGAAAATTCAGAAACTTCATCGACAAGTACGATCAGTACAGACAATAGCACAAATACACCTGAAGCAAATGAAACCAGTACAAATACAGGAACTAATACAAACGAAAAACGTATCTCTGATATGACAAATGACGAGCTGGAAGAAAAATACGGAATTTATAGTGAAATATGTTGTGACCGGATAAGATCCTATGATAAAGATAAACAGGATGGTGATTCTGTTCTGACCGGCAAAATCGTTTATGAAAAAGAAATCCCATCAGAATTCGATGCGTTCATCAAAAACTCAGAAAAAAACAGAGAAGAAGAATACATTGATAAAGTAAAAGACAACATTGATCCAAACAAAATAAAAGCTGTTTTTAAGATGGATGAAAACGGAACTGTATTGCTTCAAAATATGAATGATTACACCGCTGAAGAAATTATTGAAAAATATAAAGAAACAAACCTGATGCTTGAATTAACGTCAACTTATATTGCTCAGAAGGGCGATGTAAGGGGCGTAATTGATGAAGAAACCATCGCAGACGGTGTACTCGATAAATACATTATGACAATCGACTCAAAAACTAAACCCAGAGCTTTTCATCTTGCTGATTTTATGAAAGAAAACTTCGGTGAAAATTCTGTCAAAAAGGTCAGAAAAATATACATTCAGCACGGTTGTGACTGCACACCCCTTGACTTCAGCGACCTTCCTGAATTCACAGGTGAATATTATTATTCTTTAGGATACGGTCCTGTGCCTTATGTGGCAAATACAAAAACTGAAAATCTAAAAATATATGCCACAGACAAATGTGATGGCCGCAACTATGCTCGCGGTCTGTTGTTCTATAATGTCTATAGTGATAACAGAACAATAAATACGATCACATTTGAATCAGATGATCCGACTTTTGACAGCAGCTATAACGACCTTAACCCATTCATAGCTTTATTCAAAATAGATTATGATATTGAAGGTCCTAAGGATGACGGATATCCAAAAAATAATATTTCACCGACATCATTGTATGTAAATCATAATAAAATCGACACAGACTACAGCTATATCAAGACTCTCGTTGCCAAGAAAGGCACAGCAGGAGAAACCGCAGCAAACGATGTGAAAGAATTCCTTGAATCAAACCCGGAATTCAATTGTGAAAACATTGAAATCAAACTCATATGATCAACAAAATTCCCCGACACTTAATTGTGTCGGGGAATTTTTTATTTAAGCAGATCTATAACAAATTTTATTTACTTGGCGTCCACGACATGGTTTTGACAACCTGCTCAAAGAGAACCTACCGCACAAGCAACAGCGCAGTTGCAAAAATGACCAGAACAGACTGGCAGGGCGATTTTGTCGGCGTAAAGCCCGGCGTTGCTTATGTGACAGTACGTACATATAACGGCAAGGAAAGCACCTGCAAGGTAACTGTAAGGAAGGCACCGACCTCTGTCGGACTCAACAAGACAAGCCTTACCCTCAAGGTCGGTCAGAGCGCAAGCCTCAGCGCTGTACTTCCTGCAGATGTCGGCTGTGCAGCACGCACCTTCCGTTCAAGCAACAACAGCGTTGTAAAGATGACAAAGACAAGCTGGACAGGTCAGTTCAAAGCAATGAAAAAGGGTACAGCTTATGTAACAGTACGCACATATAACGGCAAGGAGAAATCCTGCAAGGTGACAGTCGTATAAACAGAGGTATTTCTGTAAAGAGCTGAATAAACCAAGGATCGGACATTATAATATAGTGAGGACCGCAGAAGGCTGCAAAAAGCCCTGCGGTCCTTTTTTCGCTCTGACTACCGGAGAAAAAGTAAAAATCACAAATCAGAATAAAAGAGTATAATCAAGAAAATAAAAGAAAAAGGGAGATTAATATTTAATAAATTAATTTTTTTGAAAAAACACTTGACTTAGCGTTTATACTGTGTTATTATCTATGTTGTGACAAAAAGGTTTTTTATGAAACCATTATCATACGGCGGAAAAAAGCCGGAAGGGATGTTTCCGCAGGGCGGTGAGCCGGCGGAGAAATTTCAAAAAATACGGAAATTTGGGAGGAATTACGCTATGTCAACTTTTATGGCTAAGGCAGGCGAGGTTGAGCGCAAGTGGTATGTTATCGATGCATCAGGCAAAACGCTCGGACGTCTTGCAGTACAGGTTGCTGACCTTCTCAGAGGTAAGAATAAACCTACATTCACACCTCATGTAGACTGCGGCGATTTTGTTATTGTTGTTAACGCAGAAAAGATGGTACTTACAGGTAAGAAGGCTGAACAGAAGTTCTACTATCATCACACAGGCTATATCGGTCACATGAAGGCTGTACGTTATGACAACCTTATGGAGAATAAGCCTGAGATGGCACTCGAGCTTGCTGTAAAGGGCATGATCCCTGCAAACACACTTGGCAGAAAGGCTATGACAAGACTTCATGTTTATAAGGGTGCAGAGCACAAGCATGAGGCTCAGCAGCCTATCGTTCTGGAATAATAAGAGGGGAGGCATAAATTATGTACGATAAGACACCATTTTACTATGGCACAGGCAGAAGAAAAAGCTCAGTTGCAAGAGTAAGACTTTATAAGGGTACAGGTAAGGTAACGATCAACGACAGAGATATCGACGATTATTTCGGTCTTGAGACACTCAAGCTCATCGTTCGTCAGCCTCTCGTTCTTACAGGAACAGAAGCACAGTTCGATGTAGTATGCCGTGTATCAGGCGGCGGCGTAACCGGTCAGGCAGGCGCTATCCGTCACGGTATTTCAAGAGCACTTCTCAGCTTTGACAGCGAGGCTCTTCGTCCGAAGCTCAAGAGAGCAGGCTTCCTCACTCGTGACCCGAGAATGAAGGAAAGAAAGAAGTACGGTCTCAAAGCCGCTCGTCGTGCTCCGCAGTTCTCAAAGAGATAAT
>CACWVH010000195.1 GCA_902764235.1 uncultured Ruminococcus sp. | reverse complement strand
ACAGTATTTTTTCATCTCATCTGCTATCTGATAAAGATAGGGGTCAAGAGCTGTGTCAATGTCGCTTGCCTTGAAATCTCCTGCCTGAGTGCTGACCCCTGAAAGGTCAAGCCTGAGCGGAATTGTCACCGCCTTTATCGGTGACAGATACCCTTCCCTGATCGCTCTGGGAAGGGTGTATTCATATGCAAGGCTTTCAAATACTGAGCCTAAATTTTTCATATCGCCCCTGTCAGGTGTTGCTGTAACGCCCAGTACATGAGCATCGCTGAAATAATCAAGTATGCGCTGATAGCTGTCAGATATACAGTGATGTGCTTCGTCAATGATAATGACGTCAAAATAATCCGGGTCAAACTGTGCAAGCCGTTTTTCTCTCATAAGGGTCTGCACACTTCCCACCGTCACACGATACCATGAATCAAGGCAGGAGCTTTCCGCTTTTTCAAGAGATGATCGTATTCCTGTTGTCTTAAAAAGCTTATCCGCTGCCTGATCTAAAAGCTCTCCACGATGGGCGAGGATAAGCACACGCTTACCCTCACGCACACATTCCTCTGTTACCTTTGCAAATACGATAGTTTTTCCGCATCCGGTAGGCAGCACAAGCAAAGTCTTGAGAAAACCATCTTTCCACTGCTTCTGAATCGCCTGTACTGCTTCTTTCTGATACGTTCTTAAACTCAGCATCAGAAATCACCTGGCTTCCAGCTTCGAGCTGCCGGAGCAGGAGCGGTATAGTCATAGAATTTAGCGATCCTGTTATATTCCTTTTCTTCGCCTTTGTCGTTGGTGAAATCTTCGATAGTAAGCTTGCATCTTCCCTTTGCGCCCGGAACGGCATTCCAGTTCATGCGTACAGCTTCGCCCTGTTTTTTCTGTCCGATAGAGCGGAAAAACTGTGAAAGCTTCCATTCCATTTTAGAGTGAAGTACAAGGTATTCCTTGACGGTAGTGCTTTCCCTGCCGTTAGTCACCCTGATGTTAAGTATCGCCATATTTGACGGCGGAAGCTTGTCTGAGCCGTTTGAGCGGCTGCGTTCAAAGCTGATAACCTCGAAATCATAATCGCCCTCCGGCAATACTGTAAACTCATCATCACGGGATATTTCATCATCCCAACCATATTCTTTTTCAATTTCTGACATTACTTTGTAAACTCCTTTCAGTTTATTTACCAGCTAAAAGCTAAGAGCTAAGAGCTAAAAGCCTTATACTGATAAGCATAATTTATAAATGGTTATTAGTTTATAGTTCAGAGTTCAAAATCAATTCCTGATTCCTCACTCCTGATTCCTAATTTATTAAAACGGCAGATCGACAAGTCCGTTTTGCATGGCAAAATCATAAAGCTGTGGGAATGCTGCGATAAGGCAGCCATCAACAAAGTCTGACGGATAGTTCTTAAACGGTGTTCCCGGTGGGAAGTATCCGCGTTTTTCGACAATGTTCTCGATATCTTTGACAGACATACATTTCGACCTCATAAGGTCTGCAAGAGCCTTCGGAACGTAATCGGGAATTTCATATCCGCTGCTGACTTCAACAGGCACACCCTTTTCCTTAACTTCGTCAATAAAGGTGTCAAGAGGGTCGGGCTTTTTTATTTCATCCTGAGCACTTTTGCCACTGTCATCCTGAGCGCCGGCGAAGGATCTTTTTTCAGAAGCCTGCGGGGAAGATTCTTCGTCGCTTCGCTCCTCAGAATGACAGGGTTCAGGCTTTGAACCTACAAAGCTTTTAGCTTTTAGCTCTGAGCTATTAGCTATTATTATCTGTTCTATCTGAGCATAGTCAAACGGCAGGACGTCAGGAAGTGAAAAGCGGTTTTTTGCGTCCCATGAGGCTGTATGAGTTGTGTACATGATACGCTGCTGACCACCCTGACCCTTGTATTTCTTGTTGCCTGTTTCGACTACCATTGTCTTATAATTTGCAAAGAGCAGCAGATCAGCCCATTCCTTGAGCATCGGAGAGCACTGCTTTGACAGCTTCAGCTCCCATCTGTCATATGAACCCATTTCGTCAGGCTGTTCAACCTTGCGCATCTGAGCGTGAGCGGTTACAACAACGTTTACACCTGCGTTTATGACTTCCTCAAGCTTGTTGAGCAGCTTTCCGAATTCCTCCATGACATAGACATAACCCTTACCGTAGCCGAAATCCTCAATGCCGTCTTTTTTCGCCTTGCTGCATACTTTTTTTATACACAGCTTTTCCGCCCAGTCCGCAGTATCAATGACAAGAGTTCTGAACTCCGCCGGATTCTGCTTTATGTAATCGACCTGAGAAAGCAACATTTCCCACGAGGTCGGCGGGTCAAAGCGTGCAACATCAAGCTGCTTCGTACTGCCCTCTGTGTCGATAAACACCGGATCAGGAAAGCGTGACGCAAAGGTGGATTTCCCGACACCCTCCTGACCGTAGACGACAACCTTTATTGCCGTCCTGATTTTTCCTTTAGTGATTTTCATAAAAGACTGTTACCTCCTTAAAATATATTTACATAAGTCCTTCCGAAAATGCAGTTTTGTTGACCTCATAAGGTCAACGGATATCAGAATTTTCCCGGAATCCATCCCTGAAAGGCTTGTTCTGAATTATTTTCAGGTAATTCTGAGCTGTCCTTTACATAGCCGTCCTCGATAATAACGGAGCATTCCTCACCTGTGGAAACTCTGGTTGCAATAGCCTGCAAGCCCTCTGCTTCAAGCCACTCTCCGAATTCTTTCAGCGTATCATTATCCATCTGCTCAAGCTTGCCGGCGTGCCGCCGGTGTCGCAATTCACGGCTTAGTCAGCCTGAAAAAGTTTTCCCGGGCACCGTCATACTTTTTGAGCCTGAACTACTGACATCATTTCAACTTTAAAACTCTCGGAATTATTTTCAATAGCCTGCGGACGATAGCAGCGGCGACCCTGAGCTGCTCTGATGCGCTCATATTATCCCAACAGAAGCCCTTGTATGTAAGCAAGCCGTCCTTTACCGACAGCTCCGGAAGCGGCAGATCAGCATTTTTCAGCAGATCGGTCTTTGCTTTTCTGACAGCTTCGATCTTGTCGGTAAGCTCGTCATATTCCCTGCGGTAGCCTTCTGCATCTATTTCAGCCTTTTCCCATTCAAGATTTTCTCTGATCTTCTGATTCAGGCTGTCAATGTCTGCGATATTTTTTTCAAGCTCGGCTGTACTTTCGTCTTTTAGCTGTGCAGCTGTTTTCTTTGCTGTTTCAAGCTCTGCAAGTGCATCTGTCAGCTCTGCATCCTTTTCG
>CACWVH010000194.1 GCA_902764235.1 uncultured Ruminococcus sp. | reverse complement strand
TTTTTACCTCCGTTATTCACATTCCAATGCAGCAGCACCGGATATTATCTTCAATTTCCTGAATACAATTATACTACAATTGTATTCTCGTTTCAAGTAATTCCGACATATTCTTTTACTTTTTTGAAAAACTTCTGAATAAAAAATCCGAGCTGTCTGGACTAACCACGCTGTCATTTATTACACTTTATTCAATAAATCCTACATTATATGACTTGATATTACACATATACTATTGACTTATATAATGTGAAATATTATAATTTATATAGTGAATAAACGTAACTGTGTTTTTTAACTAAGGAGGTATCAGCATGAAAAAAATATTTGTATTACTGTTAGCTGCTTCATGTGGAATTTTTTTGTGTTCCTGCAAAGCCGTAAGAGAAAAGCCCGGCAATCTGTCAGGAACGGAATCTGTTGTCAGCTCCGCAGAAAATGAAAAATCATCTGAAGCGCAAAACTCTGAATCAAGCACAAAGGAAACCGAAAAAAGTATTGAAGCAAGTGAACAGTCTGAGGAAAGCCCGGACGGAAAATCCAAAGAAGAATCCGATAAGAAAGCACCGGAAGAAAACACCGGAACAAGTGAACTGTCTGCTGAACATTCCAAGGATAATTCAAACAGCATAAGCAAAGAAAAATCCGACAGTGATGAATCGTCAAGCAGTATTTCTTTCGGTAATATGAATGCACTTGCGAAAGCAAAAAGCTATCTGAAATACGCAGCATTTTCCTACAAGGGGCTTATCGAGCAGCTTGAATTTGAAGGCTTCTCAAATGCAGAAGCTACTTATGGTGCCGATAACTGCGGTGCGGACTGGAATGAGCAGGCTGCAAAAAAAGCTGAAAGCTATTTAGCGTACTCTGCCTTTTCACGCTCCGAATTGATAGAGCAGCTTGAGTTTGAGGGCTTCACATCAGCTCAGGCAGCTTATGGAGTAGATAAAACCTATGACAGCTCTGCATCGACAAACGGATCCGTCAATACAGAAAACAAACAGACTGCCGGAAACAGCAATGCACTTGAAAAAGCAAAAAGCTATTTGAATTACTCGGCATTTTCCTACAAAGGTCTTATAGAACAGCTTGAATTTGAAGGCTTCTCAAATGCAGAAGCTACTTATGGTGCCGATAACTGCGGTGCGGACTGGAATGAACAGGCTGCAAAAAAAGCTAAAAGCTATTTAGCGTACTCTGCCTTTTCACGCTCTGAATTAATAGAACAGCTTGAGTTTGAGGGCTTTACATCGGCTCAGGCTGCCTACGGAGCTGCACAAAATGGTTATTAATGTATCTATACATAATACTGCACTGTCAGCCTTTGGCATATTATGTGTTCTTACTGTTCTTCAACAACATTCACCGTGAAGATCTTTGCTGCTGTATTTCCTGCGCTGTCCTTTACAACTACCTTCATATCATAATCCGCAGCAGAAGACCAACCTATACTGTTTCCATTTCCATCTGTACAGATATGCCCGCTTACATTGATAATGCCGCCGGTGTCCGCATCATATAATGCAGACAATATGGTTTCTTTAATTATACATAATAAATAGCCTGTGAATAAACGCATTTTGACTGAATTATACGGTTTTATTCGTTAAGTTTGCATAATTATTCATAAAATTTCACATAAAATAAATCAAAAACGAGACAGCAATCACACTTCATCATGTAACGGTGCGATCTGCTGTCTCACTTTTCAGAAATAATGCCCTGCCAATGCAAGCAGGGCATCTGGTTTTTTATATCCGTCACTTGAGAATACCGTCATCGTCATAAAAATTATAATCAGCCGAATCAAGATGCTTATCCTTTTCCAGATTATTCTCGCTCATTTTGAACATTCCACTGCCGATAGTATAATTATGGTTCATATTCCTCAGTGCAACGACCAGTAAAAAAAGTATTACCGCAATGATTATAATAACACCAGCAATAAACTCCCAATCCATACATATTCCTCCTTCTCCGCTTTTAACACAGATCCAAATATAACATATGCCGTACAGACTATTCAGTGAATGCAGCGATGTTGGTTATTTGATTTTTCTGCATCCGGAAATGACCTATCCTGAATTCTTTAATTCGTACTTCCTGAATAGTTTGTGCCTATATAATATTGTCCATTTATTAAGACATTATATAGAAAATGTTAAAAATATTTAAAATCCGGAAACGCTCACTTTCTGAAGTTTAAAGAATAATAAAGAAACGTCCCTCACCACTCTCTTTATTCTTTATTATTTATATTCTGTTTAAATTTCCTTGTTTTCTTTACTTCGTAATCAGCAGGTTTGATAAAGACCTTTTGTCCTTTTTCTTCAAGATATCTGTAGTTTTCTTCACTGACGTAGCCTGCATCGGCAATGATATTTTCATATTTTCTGCTTATCTTTTCACGAAGTCTTTCAAGAAATGGTATCAATGTAGTTGTATCTGTCGGATTGGGAAACAGCCCTATCCCTACGATCTATTCACTCTCTACACCTATTTGTACATTGTATCACGGTTTGAGCTGACCGCTCATCATGTGATCTTCTTTCATGCGCATGAAGGTTGCATCTGTGTCAGTTTTGGAATAACTTTTCTTTTACCGCATATTGCAAGTCTTTCATGGTATCTTTCTATTCGTTCCAGATATTCATTCCTTGTCAAGGGTAATTTCGGTTACATCAACAGGAGAACCGATATAAATTGAGTTAGGAAAGACTGAGCTGATATCTTCCTCAATATTGTTAACATTGATACGGTTGTCGTTAGCCAGCATAATCAAATCGTTGCTTACGGTAAATGTGCCCGTGTATGCATTCCGTTCTGCATTTAATCTGAGTTCACCGCCGTTTACGGTGATGGTTTCGCTGATAATACCTCTGCCGCTTGCAGTGTCGTCTAAGACGATATCGCTTCCGCCGTTGGCGCTTACAGAGCCGCCATTAAGGGTAAATGCGGTACACACAATACCGTGACCGCCGTCTCCTCCGTTAGCGGTAATCGTACCGCCGTTGATGGTGAGCGTGGCTGCGTTACAGTCGATACCCGGGACTCCCGTTCTGCGGCCGAAGTACCCACCTTCGCCGGTAGTACCGTTAACAGAAAACTCGCCCATATTGGAGCCGGTGGACTGTGCATAAATGGTAAGACTTCCGCCAGAGTGTACTTTGAGACCGAAACCGTTAATATTAACCTGAATCCGTGAAACTCATTATTGATTGTTCTGAAAAACCCAGAGATAATGCGTTGTTTTATGCATTTCAGGTTTTTAAGTTGTTCACC
>CACWVH010000193.1 GCA_902764235.1 uncultured Ruminococcus sp. | reverse complement strand
ACGCTGTCAAGGCACTGCGGCAAATAGCGGCTGATATTATACACAGGAATTATGATCGAAACCAATGGTCTGCACAGGTTTTCCTTATTACAAATCTCTCTGTTATCAAGAACACTCATAAAACCATCATTGTAGAAGCAATTTTTGATTGTTGCTTGTGCCTTTAAAAATCTGTCTATAAATCACTGTATCACAATTTGTCCACTAAAAAAAGGAGCTCCTTGGCATACCTGGCTGAGCCATTTTCTGACAATGTTCTGATATAATTCGCTCTATCAGTGGATTTATAATATCAAAGTCATTATAATAAAATACGTTGATTTTGTGATTAACAAAACAAGACAGTATATTTCAGAGGATGAGTATGAGCTTTACAGAACTGAATTTTATTCCATTTTTGGTCGTTACGTTGACTCTAAATTATCTTTTTCCGCCAAAATATAGATATATAGTAATATTTGCTGCCAGCTATTATTTTTATGGATTAGGTGACATCAGTATTGTAAAAGTTCTGGTTATTGTTACGGCACTTACATATATTGGCGGCCTTATTCTGGAAAAATATAAGAAGAAAAGCATATTTAGAGTGTTCTTCTGGGCGAATTTAGGAATATTATTTGTCTTGAAGTATTCAAACTTTGCTTTGGGATGGATGAATTTTTTTGCCACCAAAGCAGGATGCTCAATTTTTACAGGAAAAACAATAGATTTACTCGCACCTATTGGACTGTCCTTTTATGTTTTTCAATCTACTAATTATCTAAACGATGTTTACAGAAAGGGATTAGTTGCAGAAAAAAATCCGATCAGATACGCTGCTTATGTATCCTTTTTCCCTGTAATTCTTTCGGGACCAATTCAGAAATCGAGAGAACTTCTTCCACAATTAAAAGAGCCTGATGCATTTAATGCCGAATACTTTATCAGATCATTTATGCTGTTTTTATGGGGATTCTTAGAAAAAGTATTTGTATCAGGCAAGCTAAAGGTTATTGTTGATACATGTTGGTCTAACTGGAATACCCATACCGGTGTATATCCAATAATTGCCGCTATAGCTTTCTCGTTTTACATTTATTGCGATTTTTCAGCATATTCTGATATGGCTTGCGGAATATCACGAATGCTTGGATTCAGGGTGAGAAATAATTTCCGCAATCCTTATATGGCGACGAGTTTAACAGAGTTTTGGAACCGATGGCATATGTCACTTAATGATTGGTTTGTCGAAAATGTGTATATACCATTAGGCGGTAACAGAAAAGGCAAACTTCGGAAATATATCAACGTGATGTTGGTCTTTTTGTTTAGTGGTGCATGGCATGGTGCTTCAATGCACTTTGTGATCTGGGGTTTAGCAAATGGTTTACTGCAAATAGCCGGCCAAATATTAGCTCCATTTAAGAAAAGAGTTTATTCACTGATAGGGGTTGATGATCGTTGTTTTAGTATAAGAATGTTGAAGCGCGCGGGTGTTTTCTTCTTTATTACGCTTACATGGTTGTTCTTTAGGGCACCGGGTACGAGTGCAGCATTATCAGTAATAAGGAGTATATTCATGACTCGCCCTGTAGATTTCTTTAATCCCGATTTATTCATGATTTGCGGCAGTGTAACGAAAACATTCCTGTGTATTGTGGCACTTACAATATTTATAACCGTTCAAATACATAGAAAGGACACGAGTAAATATTATAGTTCATTTAGAGCACAGCCAATTCTCTTTCAAACATTGTTTGCCGGTTTTATGATTCTGGTAATCGTTATGGCATCGGTAGCAGGATGGGCTGAAATAAATACACAATTTATTTACTTCCAATTTTAATTATGAGAAAAGCAATCACATTTGTAGTAAGTTCAGTTTTGACAGGGCTCATATTGCTAATAGCATTATTCGTAAGTATCGTAGCTATACCTAATGATGTATTTTACGATCATTATATGAAAATGCTTTCTACCAAATATGACACTTTGAAAAACACAGATAGTCCTAAGATTATTATTATCTCTGGAAGCAGTGCTGCCTTTTGCTTAGATGGCGATATGCTTGCTGATAGAACAGGAATGAATGTAGTTAATACCGGACTTCATGCAGGGATAGGCGCACGTTTTGAAGCCGAAATGTCAAAGGCAAATATCAATAAGGGGGACATCGTTCTTTTAGAATACGAATGGGGATGGGCTACTGATGAAAAATATACAGATGCATTTGGAACAGACCTGATCATGACTGGAATTGAAGAAAATATCGAGATGTACAGGTTTGCTCCATTTAATAAATATAAATATATACTTGGATATTTATTTACATTTGCCAACAAGAGAAGGGCTTATGTAGCTGATCAGTATGGAGCTTATTCAAGAGCAGCATTTTCATCAAATGGAAATTCAATGGTTTATCAAAGAGGAGATTCACCTATAATAAAAGCATTTCGCAAAGACCCACGACACTACGGAATCATTGATTTTGAAAATCCAGTTATCCCAGAGAGCACAGTGTCTTACTTTAAATCTTACAAAGAATATGTTGAGAGCAGAGGAGCATCTGTTTATTGGATATGCTGCCCTATATATAAAGCAGCTGTACAATGTGATTATACGGAATTGGAAAAGGCAGCCAGACAGATTGAAAAACAGATTGGAATAAAGTATATAAGCAACCCAATTGACTATTTATTTCCGGGAGAATATATGTATGATACTATTTATCATACAAATTCACGAGGTATGAGATATAGTACAGAACTTCTTGCTAATGATTTAAAAAGGGCAGGATTAATAAAAAAATAGATACTATGTATAAATATGACCACTAGAAACACAATCAGCACCAACAGAAGCATCATCAGAAACACCTTTTACATACAGCTGACCGCCTTTATCCTGCTCTCGCTCTCTTCGTCCGTGGGCTCCATGATCGCCGGCTTAGCGAGAGACATCCGCTACACCTGCGTCCTCAAACTCAACAACATACTTGTCAAAATATAGTCTATAGGGGTCAGCCCCTCCCTTTGAGAAAAGCCACGGGCCGCCCCGTGGCTTTTCTTAAAGGGCTCTTCCGCCCTTCCGCGCCGATGAAATGCATAAAAAATGAATATTTTCCCGCAAATATGCAGTATTTTAACGGCGTATACCTATCTTGTTTTAGTCTTTATTCTTTATATTTGATTTCGGAGAGAATCTGAATGCATGAGTATGCAGTTTTTATGCATCCTGGGTAAGCAAAGGGGGCAGCCCCATTACTGTACTGACCCCTTACTGTACTTATAACAATTGATACGAGA
>CACWVH010000192.1:7760-9341 GCA_902764235.1 uncultured Ruminococcus sp. | reverse complement strand
GGCGTGCTGCGCACGCACCCCTAGGGCACTTCCTTCGGGCGCCTGACGCCTGGCTGAAATGAAAACCCGGAAGGTTTAAAAAAAGATTTAATTCAATTTGACGGATTCAGGAATCAGCTAATAGACCAATACAGACAAGGAGGAATTATTATGCCGGATATCACACTCGGCGCAGTTGAAACAAAATTTGCAGAGATCGTATGGGAAAACGAACCGCTCAGCTCAGGAGAGCTTGTAAAGCTTTGTCAGGAAAAGCTTGAATGGAAAAAATCTACTACATATACTGTACTGAAAAAGCTTTGCACAAAGGGAATTCTTAAAAACGAAAAGGGCATTGTAACCGCACTTATTAAAAAAGATGACTTTTACAGCTTTCAGAGCCGTCAGTTCATTGATGAAAACTTCGGAGGATCTCTCCCGGCGTTTCTCATAGCTTTTGTAAAAAAGCAGAAGCTTTCCGAAAAGGAAACGGAAGAGATCAGAAAAATGATAGATTCAATGTAAGGAGGAATTTCTGATGACAGATTTATTTATCAGGCTGCTCAACATGAGTATAGGCGCTGGTTTTCTTGTGATCGCAGTTATTATTCTCAGGCTTGTATGGAGCAAGGCTGCTCCTAAATCTCTCAGATTTCTTTTGTGGACATTTGTTGCAGTAAGGCTTCTCGTCCCGATATCATTTCACAGCACATACAGCTTTGTACCGATCTCAAATATGATCCCGGAGGATATAACCGCTCAGGCGACTCCGACAGTCAACAGCGGTGTACAGATTCGGTTTCAGTGTTGCTTCAGGCTACAGCGATGAAAAGTAGGGGACGGCGGCAGGCGTGCTGCGCACGCCTGCCGCCTGGCTGAAATGAAAACCCGGAAGGTTTAAAAAAAGATTTAATTCAATTTCACGGATTCAGGCATCAGTGAAGCAGATGATCGAATACAATAATGAAAGTGATGTATTTGATTACTGGAAAAGCATGGAAGAATTCCGTGAGGTTATGACAGCTTCAGATAAGGTAGAAGCAACATTTGACGGTCAGAGGATATTCTTCTACGATCTGACCCATGATTACAGTATCAAAGACCAATATGAATCAGATAATACTATCCGCAATTACTCTGTTAAATACATCTGCACAGGAGTATATGATGAAAAAGGTAATGCGCATATTATTGATATTGATTATATTGGTACATAATCAAAAAAAAGCAAAGCAGCAGACCATATCCGATAAGCCGCTTATGCTCAAAAAGCCGGTGAAATGACAGTTCACCGGCTTTTTCTGCGGAGCGATTCTCACGCTAAGGATTTCGCGCTCTGCGGAGCGCAACCAAAGGCTCTGGGTCTCGCCTGCCGACTCGGTCGGTGCTGCTGCTACGCAGCGGTGTCCACCGGACACCCGCACCCTTTGGAAACCGCAGCCTTTGAAAAGGCTGGCGAAACTTTAAAATTTGCTAAGTTAATTACATTGGCAGCACGCCGGTGGTTGGTGTAAAATTTTTCTGGGAGTTTTGAAGGAGCTATAATCAACTGATATAAAAGTTTTGGACAGAAGAAATCAGAGCCGCGGGAATAAAAGCGGA
>CACWVH010000192.1:3302-7726 GCA_902764235.1 uncultured Ruminococcus sp. | reverse complement strand
GAAATCAGAGCCGCGGGAATAAAAGCGGAAGTCCTGAGCCCAGAGCGCAGTGTAAGCGGAGCGATAGCGCGTCGCGACTCCGGCGGCACGCCGGCGCCGGTGGCGGTGGGTTGTTATTGTGGGAGAGATGTTATATAATAAATGACA
Source organism: uncultured Ruminococcus sp. (assembly GCA_902764235.1). Classification (GTDB taxonomy): domain Bacteria; phylum Bacillota; class Clostridia; order Oscillospirales; family Acutalibacteraceae; genus UBA1213. The sequence goes on along the minus strand of CACWVH010000192.1, from coordinate 7,579 downwards.
GAGGATCGCTGTAACTTTTTTTAAAGACAGGGATCATTATAATGAAAACAAAAGGACGGTGACAGTATGCTTGCTTTCTGCATGATGCTTGATACACCTGAGGACAGACAAAGCTTTGAGGAAATTTATAATAATAACAAGGATATTATGTTCGCACACGCTTACAGTATTCTGAAGGATAGTGCGTCTGCTGAGGATGCTGTTTCCGACAGCTTTGTTTCTCTTGCAAGAAATTTTGAAAAAACCTATGAAATGGACGATAAACGTATCCGCAGCTATCTCGTGATAATCGCAAGGAACGCTTCATACAAGATCTACAACAAGCGTAAGCGTGAAATAAGCTCTGATGAGATCTTTTCGGATGAAAACGCTCCTGCCGACAAGGATTTTACCCTCAATACCGAAAATAATGAGCTTTATCAGAAGCTTTTTGAAATGATTAAAAAACTCGATCCGAAATACGGTGATCTTATTATGCTTAAATATTACTGCAATATAAAGGAAAAGGATATTGCCGCCGCCCTCGGTCTCAGCCTTGAAAATGTCAAGGTACGACTGTACAGGGCAAGGGCTTTGCTTAAAAAAATGCTGAAGGAGGGTGGATATTGTGACTGACCGTGAATTTGACGATATAATCAGAGCAAGTGTTGAAAAATACGGCAGCAGCTATTTTGATAATGATTTCAGTGAACACAGGTTTTCAGGAAAATTCGAGAAAAAAATGAATTCACTTATAAAACGCAGGAAGAATAATATCAGAATAATAAGCGTCATTTCCTCTGCCGCTGCTGTTATCGTTATTTCTGCGGTATCTGTTGGAATAATCGCAATGAATCAGAGCAGAAATATCCCCACCCAGTCACCGACAATTTCTCCTCCGGCTTCCTCTGCGTCAGCTGAAAGCTCTGTTTCACCCCCATCTGACAATAACGACAGCACTGCACGCTCTGCGGAAACCAATAAATCCTTTACCGCAGATAACAAAAGCGATGCAATGGAAGATAACGCTGCCGATAACTATTACGACGATATTGCAGGCAGCTTTGCGGCAGAAGCAGAAGAAGATATGATGCCGGATAATGCAGCTAAGGCAAACTCGTCTGTCAGCACATCAACTGCTTATACAGCAGCGGTCCTGCACAAGGGACAGAACACTGAACTGACCCCGGAAGAAGCTGACAGTATTGCCTCACTTGTCAGCAGCCTGATCTCGGAAGGAGATATCGTAATTGATGAGGAAGCATCAGCTGTTACTGAGGACACGGCGGATTATGTCATCAGCGTTTACAGTAATTCTTCAAAGCCGGTATGCTATGATGAAAACGGAAATGCTGTCCTTTCCCTGACGCTTTATCTTTCGGAAAACAAAGGAAGTGTGCTGATCCACGATACAAACAGACAGTACAGCTTTAATGCAGACAATGCAAAGTATTATCTTTCTCAGCTTCAAAGCATTATCTCCTGAAAAAATAAGCTGCCGCATTTTTATGGTGCGGCAGCTGTTTTTTTACGCTTAATGCCCCGGAATAATGCAAATGCATTATTCCTGAATCCGTGATATTCAACTATAACTGCTGTCAAATATATTGTAGTAATACGGTATTTTATAAATTATCAGTCATTCAGACGCTCACCCGTAAGGTGCAGTTTTTCCCTTCCCCCCGTCCCCCGCTTTAAGGGACGGTGGCAGGGGTACTGCGTACCCCTGCCGCCTGAACAAATCAAAACCCGGTAATCTTTTCAAAAAAACCTTCTATCAACTGCACGGATTCAGGCTATTGTTAACTTGATTGTGAAATATTATGGTTGACAATGGGTTGACAATATTATATAATGATAATGTCAAAGGAACACTGAATATACTCTGCGATATAGTGTATATATGTTTTCGTGAGTGCTTCGCTGCACCTATGAAAATAAATCAGCGTTTCCCGGAAAAAAGAAAGGGATGTTTTTTATGGATACTTCAACAAGAGAAAATAATGAAAGCAGCCGCTCAAAATCACATAAGCTGCTGATGGATTCAATTTATGTTGCAATGTTTGCAGCTGTAATCGCAGTCTGCTCACAGATACAGCTGCCTTTGGGTCCTGTGCCGTTCACACTTCAGACACTCGGCGTATTTACAGCTGCCGGGATGCTCGGAACAAAAAGAGGTGTGCTCAGTACCCTTATCTATATTCTGATCGGTGCGGTCGGTATTCCTGTATTTGCAGGCTTCAGCGGAGGACTGGGCTGTATCACAGGTCCCACAGGCGGATATATAATCGGATTTCTCCTCACGGCTCTGGCTGTCGGTCTTATGACAAAGCTCGCCGGAAGAAAGGTCTGGTCGCTCGTTGTCGGCATGGTGGCAGGACTTGTGCTTTGCTATGCCTTCGGTACGGCATGGTTTATTTTTGTAAACGGTCAGAACGGAACTGCCATGGATCTGGCAACAGCTCTCGGTTACTGCGTTATCCCCTTCCTTATTCCGGATGCCGCAAAAATTGCTGTTGCTGTTATCCTTGTCAACCGTCTTGACAAGATAGTAAAGCTTTGAGTACAGAAAAAATGCACAGACTGCGCCCTCACCACAGTCTGTGCATTCAGTTTTTTATAGGAAAGGGTTACAGCGAGGAATTTACTGCTTCAATGAAAAAGCTTATCGCTCAGCTTGAAGATGAAAACTGTAAGGTGCTTATTACAAAAGGCTGCGACGATATATGTGAGTTCTGCCCCAACAACAACAGCGGTGTTTGTCTGAGTGAGGATAAGGTGGGACAGATAGACAAAAGATGCCTGTCTGCTCTTGGTATTGAGACTGAGGATATTCTCAATTGGGAGCAGCTCAGACAGCTTGCTTTTGATAATATCATCAGCTGCGGCAGACTTAATGAGATATGCAGTGACTGCTGCTGGAAAAATATCTGTGTCAGAATTTCACAGAATTGTAAATAAATCTTGAATTTTTTATTAAGTATTTGACAAGCCTGGGAAATAATATTATACCTGAATCCGTGAAATTGAATTAAATCGTTTTTTTAAACCTTCCGGGTTTTCATTTCAGATAGGCGGCAGGAGAAGCTACACCATGGGTGAACAACTTAAAAACCTGAAATGCATAAAACAACGCATTATCTCTGGGTTTTTCAGAACAATCAATAATGAGTTTCACGGATTCAGGTTATACTAAAAAAAAATGGATGATTGTCTCTCATAACGAAAATATGAAATGTCGGGACTGCTTTTTTCGAGTTAGCCGATCGAACCCTCAGCATTATCATTCCTCCTGCATAATACTGAAAAGGACATTTCAATGAAGCAATATTGAATTAATTATCAACTATTTATACCTGCCGATTGTAAATTGGCGAGTGTTTTTGCCGCCGCAGGCGCCCGTAGGAAGTGCCCCAGGGGTGCGGCAAAAACACTCGCCCCTCTAAGATATAAGTAGTCATTTTCTGCGCCTTCGGCGGTGAAAATGACGGATGGCAGTGGAGAAAAATTGTAAATTACAATACTGATTATCCGCATAAACAGAAGATTTTTGGACTTTTACAATCAGCTAAACTATTTATACATGAAGGAGAATTGTTATGGAAAACGACAGGCAAACTGTCAGGATAATACTTAATGAGAAGCTGACATCTTTATACGCTGAGGATTTTACAAGAATACTCAACGACTATCTCCAGACCATGGAGATCGGAACGGTAAGAAAAGCAAATTCCGTATCTGTACCGGACGGCTGTGAGCCATCTGTATGTGATGTGGAATTTGAGATCACCAGAGATAAAATTCCTGACGCAGATATCGTTCTTAAAAGAACCTCGGAAATACTTGACAATATCAATGTAGGTGCAGGCACAGTTATTGAATACTGCGGAAAAAAGCTCACCACAGGAACGCTTGAATCCCTGACCGTTGATATTTCCGGCTGCACTGATGCTTCTGAAAACACCGATATCAACAGTATCACAGAAGATCTTGTACACAGCCTTAACGGAATAGGAGAGCCGATGAGCTGTTTTTCAGAAAACGGTGTTACAAAGCTTTATTTTTACGGCAGCTCAAAACAGTCCATGCATGACGCAGCAAAATTATTTGCCGAGAGAATAAGCCCTCAGAACCCTGAGATCGCTATTACATTTGAATAATAAAACGGCAGAGCCTTCACAATAGAAGGTCTGCCTTTTTTTATCCTGAATCCGTGAAACTCATTATTGATTGTTCTGAAAAACCCAGAGATAATGCGTTGTTTTATGCATTTCAGGTTTTTAAGTTGTTCACCCATA
>CACWVH010000192.1:0-3260 GCA_902764235.1 uncultured Ruminococcus sp. | reverse complement strand
GACGGCGGCAGGCGTGCTGCGCACGCCTGCCGCCTGGCTGAAATGAAAACCCGGAAGGTTTAAAAAAAGATTTAATTCAATTTCACGGATTCAGGTTTATGTAAGCACTTATTAAAACGACAGCAGAAATACGCCTTCTGGCATTGAATAATCAGCGATGCCTTAAATATCTATCATTTTACAAAGCTCTATCAGATCGTCAAAGGTACTGAGAGTACCTGCCCTTCGTCTGAGAGCGGCAGCGCCCTTCATACCCTTGAAATACCATGCGCTGTGCTTTCTTGCTTCTCTCATGCCGATCTCCTCGCCCTTGTATTCGCAAAGCTGTTTTATATGTCTGATAAGAACGGTGATCCTTTCTGCGTCCGATACAGGAAGAGAGGGTCTGTCATATCCTATAAAGCTGTTTATTTCACGGAATATCCACGGATTGCCCAGCGCTCCCCTGCCGATCATTACAAGATCGCAGTTTGTATACTCATACATTCTTGCCGCATCCTCTGCGGTCACGATATCGCCATTTCCTATAACAGGTATGCTGACTGCTCTTTTTACTTCACGTATTATATCCCAGTCGGCAGACGGCATATACTGCTGCTCCCTTGTCCTTCCGTGAACTGTTATTGCTGCTGCGCCTGAATCCTCGCATATCCGGGCGACTTCAACAGCATTGACACTGTTTTTATCCCAACCCTTGCGAATTTTTACTGTTACAGGCACATCCACAGCGTCTGCAACAACCCTGACTATCTCTCCGCAAAGAGCAGGATTCTTCATAAGAGCAGCTCCCGAGCCGTTTCCGGCTATCTTCGGAGCAGGACAGCCCATATTGATATCAATGATATCGGGCTTGTATCTCATCGCAAATTCCGCTGCCCTTGCCATGACCTCAGGCTCATATCCGAAAAGCTGCACAGCTGCCGGACGCTCTTTTCCAGAAAGCTCCAGAAGCTCATAGGATTTTTCACTGTTATATGTGATACCCTTTGAGCTTACCATTTCTCCGACAACATATGCTGCGCCGAAATCAACACACAATTCACGGAAAGCCCTGTCTGCAACTCCTGCCATCGGGGCAAGGGCTGCATAGCCGTTTATTTCTACATTACCTATTTTCATATTTTTCCTTATCCTTTTTCATTTTTTCAAATCTTCAGACCGCCAAAATATCCGTTACTGCTGAAATAAAAGGTATTTATGAATTACTCACGACAGTAAGCTTCTTTCATTTTAAATTTTATTCCAAAAATCAGAACATTATTGACTGAGACAATATTAATTATACAAAACGTATATTCATAGAAAATATTACTTCTTGTTTTTTATCTTATCCCAATAAGCCTTATAAGCCTGTTCATATTTATTGTCGCCCGGCTCATAATATACAGCATCCTTCACTCCGTCAGGAAGATACTGCTGCTTTACCCAATGATCGGGATAATCATGGGGATAAAGGTAAAACTGACCTTTTATCTTAGCATCCGCGCCGTCATAATGCTTGTTCTGAAGCTGTCTGGGAAAGCCGCCGGCTTTTCCGGCTTCGATATCAGCCATTGCCCTTGCAATAGCCGTATATGCCGAATTCGATTTCGGCGACTGAGCCACAAGTATAACAGCATCCGCAAGCGGTATCCTTGCTTCAGGCAGACCGACCATCATGGCGGCATCCACTGCTGCCTTTACTATCGGGATTATCTGCGGATTTGCAAGCCCCACATCCTCACAGGCACAGACCATCAGTCTGCGGCAGGCAGAGGGCAGGTCGTTTGCAGCAAGTATACGTGCAAGATAAAGGATCGCCGCATCAGGGTCGCTGCCCCGCATTGATTTCTGAAATGCAGAAAGCAGGTCGTAATGCTCGTCGCCCTCTCTGTCATAGCGTACCGCACTTTTCTGAGTGAGCTGAGCTGCATCCTCCAGAGTAATATCAATTTTTTTCTCATATCTTTTTGCAGCGATAACGGAAAGCTCCACCGCATTGATAGACTTTCTCACATCACCGCCGCAGGCATAGGCTATATGCCCGGCAGCCTCCGGTTCAACATTTATTTCGACCCCAAGCTCGCCGCTGAGATAATCATAGGCACGGTAGACAGCCCTGATGACATCCTCTTTTTCAACTGGCTTGAATTCAAAGACTGTGCTACGGCTGAGAATTGCACTGTACACATAGAAATAAGGGTTTTCAGTAGTTGAAGCGATAAGAGTTATGCTTCCGTTTTCAATATATTCAAGCAATGTCTGCTGCTGCTTCTTATTGAAATACTGTATCTCGTCAAGATAAAGCAGAATTCCGTTAATACCGGAGAAGCCTTCAAGCTCGGAGAAAAGCTCCTTGATATCGGCTGTTGAAGCTGTTGTACCGTTGAGCTTGCGGAAGCTGCGGTTTGTCTGCTTTGCGATAATGGACGCAAGTGTAGTCTTTCCGACGCCCGACGGTCCGTAAAAGACCATATTCGGTATTTGTTTTGACTCTATTATATTACGCAGGGGTCTGCCCTCATCAAGAAGATGATGCTGCCCGACAATATCATCAATACTCTGCGGACGGAGTCTGTCAGCAAGCGGAGAATTCACCTTCATCGCACCTCATTTCCGTTTTATTACATTATAAAGTATATCAAATCATTTCCATAAAATCAACAGCCGGCGTGCCGCCGGTGTCACAATTCACGGCTTAGTCAACCTTATAAAGTTTTTCCCTGGCACCGCCATGCCTTTTCAGCCTGAACTGCATCAGAATTATTATCCAAAGCTGATTGCCAATTACTATTATACGCTTACCGCCAGCGTGACTCACCCGGAGGAAGTGCCCTTGGGGTGCTGAACCCAAAACGCACTATCGCTGCGCTCTTGCCCTATGACATATACTGTCTGAGTCTCGGTTCAGGCTTTCTTATGACCAATAATTTCGTGCCGGTTGATTATAGCTCCTTCAAAACTCACATATATTTTTATGAGCTAAATCAGCGATACATAATTGAAGCGACCATCACTAAGCCCCAACGTGGATGGCGGTGGGGCTTCTCTCTTTTGCTGGTTCTGATTCGGACTAAGCAGCTCAAGGCTGATGTAACATGGCAGTGCCCTGCACAGTTGATCCTGTGCAGGGCACTTATTAATTAATTAGCTGTGATATTATAGATTTTTTCTGACTTTGTTCCGTCCTTGTCAATTGCAACTGCTTTAAGGTCATATTCTGCTGCCTTTGTAGGAGTGAACTTTGCGTATGTCTGTTTTTCGTTGCCGTAGCTGAGCTT
>CACWVH010000191.1:3371-6408 GCA_902764235.1 uncultured Ruminococcus sp. | reverse complement strand
GCACCCCTAGGGCACTTCCTTCGGGCGCCTGCCGCCTAACTAAAATGAAAACCCGGAAGGTTTAAAAAAACGATTTAATTCAATTTCACGGATTCAGGTAATATTTAACCTTTTTTCTTACATTTTACTTGCATTTGAAGCAAAATGCGGGGGCTTTCCGGTCGCCCCCGTACCCCTTCGGTATCAAAAAAGATAAAAATATATGAGAAGATTTTAAAAATTGATTTCCATGAACAGTTGGAGGGATAAATATTGAAGGCTTGTATTGTAACCGTTTATAACAGCACAAACTGCGGAAGCTTTCTGCAGGCATATTCTCTGAAATATACTCTCGAGCAGCTTGGGGCAGAGGTGACCTTCCTGAAAACCGGCGTCAAGAATAACCGTAATATCATGATCGACAAATCGCTCAGATATCTCAAGATGGGAAAGCCCAGAAGAATTGCGCCCGAATACAGAAAATACAGGAATTTTGAGGACTGTCTTAAAAGGTTCAGGCTTTGCAGGATGAATGAAAAGGAGCTTGCGGCTCAGGATATCTTTGTCCTCGGAAGCGATGAGATATGGAATGTTTCAAGAGAGATAATCAGAAAAGCGGATATTTTCTGGGGCTGCGGACTTGAGGGGAATATCATTTCATATGCGCCCTCGGTAAATACTGCAACAGAGGACGATATGGCGGGTGCGCCTTATGTGGAGCTTGCACTGCAGTGCATGAACAGGATATCTGTGCGTGACAGCTATTCAAAGCAGCTGATTTCAAAATATACGGATAAGCCGGTGGAGATACTCTGCGACCCGACCTTCCTGCTGCCTATGGAGGAATATGACGCTATTGAGGGAAGCTGCCCCTTTGAGGATTTTATCCTTGTATATTCAACAGCGGCAAGGTTTACCGATGAGGATAAGAAGGCACTGAAGGAATTTGCAAAGAGCAGGGGAAAAAAGCTGGTCGCCTTCCCCCATGACCTGAAATGGTGTGATGCCCACGGTCAGGTACATCCCCTTGACGCTATTGCATATTTTAAAAAGGCAGACTGCGTTATTACGGATACCTTTCACGGAACGGCTCTGTCTCTTATCTTCAACAAGGATTTTCTTGCTCTTCCCAGAGGAAATACAAAGGTGTCGGAGCTTCTGAATTTCTTTGAGCTGCCGCAGCTTATGAGAGACAGTGCAGCCGGGGTGGATGAATATTTCCGCAGTACCTCATATTCAAGAGAAAAGCTGAATGAACGTATTGCAAGGGAACGTGAAAAAGCTGTTAATTACCTCAAGGAAGCTATGGGAGTCTGACAGCAGACCTCCGCTTCTTCCTTGTCAAGAGGAGTGTAATAAAAATTGAGAAGTAAAAAAGCGCTTATCAATACGATCTCCGGACTTGCCTATGAGGTCGTCGCTGTAATATGCGGTCTTGTTCTGCCGTATCTTATCATAAATAACGATGATTACGGTTCAGCTACCAATGGTATTACTCAGGCAATTGCTCAGTTCCTTTCATGTATTGCACTGATGAAGGCAGGTATCGGAGGAGTAACAAGGGCAGCGCTGTACAAAGCACTTGCAAAAAATGATATTGACAAGATCAGCGCCATCATAAAGGCTACAAGCAGCTTTATGAAAAAAATAGCTTTGATCTTCACCGGTCTGACATTGGTTTTCGCTGTCGGCTTCGGCTTTTATATGCAGAATTTTGTTGATCCGGAAAAAAGCTTTGATTTCTGGTTTACAGCGACCCTTGTTGTGATAATCAGTATAGGTACCTTCGGCGAGTATTTCTTCGGCTTTACCTATGAGATGCTTCTGAATGCAGACCAGAGACAATGTGTATTTTCCATAATCAGAATATTCACAACCCTTCTGAATACGGTGGTTGCTGTTATCCTTATCAATAATCATTGTACGATACACTGGATCAAGCTGGGAGCATCACTGGTATTTCTTATAAATCCGATAGTAATAAACCTTTACGCAAAGCATAAGTACAAGCTCAGAAAGGATGTAGAGCCTGACAAAACCGCTCTGCGGCAGAGGTGGGATGCTCTCGGACATGAGGTGGCAAATTTTGTAAATACAAATACCGATATCATGGTGCTGACCCTGTGCGCCTCTGATATGGCGCTTGTGTCGGTATATACAACCCACAATATGATAATAATAGGCATGAGAAAGCTTGTTAATACATTTATCAACGGCTTCGGCGCTGCCTTCGGCAATATGTATGCAAGAAAAGAATATGAGCTGATGGAAAAGAATTTCCGGATATATGAGCTTATAGTCTTTTCGCTTGTATCTGTATTGTATTCCGTAATGACGGTCGTTTTCGTATCCTTTGCTGTGATATATTCAGATCACGACCCGAATGTGGAAAACAGAGCGCTGTATTATCAGCCTGTTTTTGCGGTTATTATTTCAATTGCCGGCGCATTCAGCTGCATAAGGATACCGTATCAGAATATAGTAACTGTTGCAGGCCATTTCAAGCAGACAAGAAACGGCGCATTCATGGAGGCAATACTGAATATCGTTATCTCAGTTGCCTGTGTGTTCACCTTCGGTATCGTGGGTGTTGCAATAGGAACTCTTGTGGCAAATGTTTTCAGAACGATACAGTATGTATTCTATATGTCAAGAAATGTTCTTAAAAGACCTGTATGGCATTTTGCAAAGCATACGATAATTTTCATGTCTGTTCTTCTGCTGACAAACGGTATTTCAAGGCTTTGCTTCAATGTTGCGGCGGCTGATGTATTTTCCTGGATCATTACAGCTGCCGAGACCACCCTTGTTGCGATCGCCCTTACGGTGATATTTGATATCCTGTTTTACGGCGATGATCTGAAACGTCTGATAAGCAAAAGCGGCAATATGTTAAAAAGCTTCGGCAAAAAGAAAAAGAAGGCATAAAAACACACGGAGGTAAAAACAAATGAATATCACCCGAATCCGTGTAACTCATTTTGGTTTGTTATGAAAATCCGGGAGAGAATGCGCAGTTTTATGCATTTCAGGTCAAATAGTTGCTCACCCATAAGGT
>CACWVH010000191.1:0-3346 GCA_902764235.1 uncultured Ruminococcus sp. | reverse complement strand
GATATTTGGGGACGGCGGCAGGCGGCGGATTGCCGCCGCCTGCCGCCTGGAAAGAATAAAAACCGGTAAGCTTACAACTAACTTCACGGATTCAGGTATCAGAAAAATAATTGCGGGAATAGCAATAGCTGCCTTGCTGCCGTAAGGCAGCAAACTATAAAACTTTAAGTTGACATCATCTGAACAATGGGGCGGCATAAATTATAGATATCAATGAATCGTGGAGGGAATGGAAATGTATAAGGTCATAGAAATAATTGAGCCGGATTTCGGTTGTGAGGGTCTGCCGGACGGGCAGGAACCAATGTGTGATGTTGTTCTTGAGAAAAATAACGGAGAAAAGGAAACGGTGAGGGTAGCAGACGGTGAGCTTTATGCGAAGAAAATAACAGAGGGATGCAGCATTGAATTCAGGGAAGGCTGTATCGTGAAGCTTTGAAATACAAAATGTAAATTAAATTTATTAATCTACTGATAGTATAATACAATATGTAATTAATGGAAGATATATACTAACAGTATTATACGATATGTATATACATAGTATAAAATACTAATTGTTAATTATAAATACTGTATGTATAACTATATAAAAGTATACAAATAGCAATATAATACATAATGTATATTAAAAGATAAGATAAACTAATAGTATAGTTCAAAAAAGTATAATATATAAAAATATTACAGACAGTATATAATATATACAAAAAGTATAATTATCGGGGGATATTTATAACAGAATGTATAATACATATAGTATAATATACAACCGGTATTATACCATACGTATAAAATACAAACAGTATAATACGAAACGTATATTAAAAATAATTATAACAAACAGTATAATACAAAATGTATATTTTAAAAATTAAATACAAAAAGGAAATCCCCTGCCTATCCTTATTGAAAGAACAGGCAGGGGATATATTACTATATAGCGGCTTAGCACAGGACGTAACATCATTCAAAAGCAGGAGAGCCTGATGCGTATTTTGCTGTGAATGCCTCTTCAGCAATACCGATATCGCAGAAATTGATCTGAGTTGTGTCGTAATCATAGTTACGTTCCATATCGTGAACTACGGCATCCTGCACTGCAAAGTCGGGCTGAGGCTCGATCGCAAGAATTTCACGGTGCAGACCGACACCTGCCTGCATTGTCATATATGTCTGGCTTCCGGAAGCGGTCTGAATATAGAAACGGTATGTATAGGGGAATTCGTCAATAACTGCAAAGCCGGCATGACTGAGATCGGTGATATTGTCCATTCCGGGATAAGCTTCCTTCGTAACATGGAGATCGTATTGCTGCACAACAGATTCGCCGTTCAGATGATAGATATCGTATACTGCGGAAACAGGGCTTGTTCCTGAGGTACTTGTGGCGAGAATTGAAAGATTACCGCTGTCATCTACGAAAAGCTCGTCTACGATCTCATGGGGTGCATAGCTTGCCCCGGCAAGGCGTATATAGGAGGAAAAGTCCTCTGTACGCTTGTATGAAACGTAATTGTTTCCGTCATACTTGATGATCTCAAGTGCAATACCCTGCTCGCCACATGCTTCAGTAGGACCGACCTGATACTGTATCACAAGCTCGGGACTGCCGTCTGAATTGAAATCATCGGTCATGTATTTGCTGACCTTCCAGATCAGGGGTGAATTGTTGTTTGCGGACTGGGATTCAAATGACTGAGTTCCGCTTTTTTCCATCTTCTGAGCGTAATCATTGAGGTAGTAGACGGCTTCTTCGTATTCAGTCATACCGCCTTCCTTCGGCGAGCTTTCAGCAGATACCTCAGAGCTTTCTCCGGCAGCGGAGGCTTCGCTTACAGAATCAGATGATATTTCAGAGCTTTCCTCTGCGGAGGATCCGGCTGAGGATGTGTCAATGCTGCTTTCGGTAGATGGCTCCGAGGATTCTTCAATGCTGTTTTCCTCAGATGCTTCGAGAGATAGCTCAGCACTGCTTTCCTCAGGCTTGGAATTTACAGATGTATCAGCCTGCTCTGAAGGCAGAGAAAAATAATCGCATCCGCAAAGCAGTGAAAAAGCAATGAGCATAGATGAAAAAATTATTAATTTACGTTTCAATTGTATACAACTCCTTAATATAAATATGTTACAGCTGATTGTAAAATCAAAAAAAGCTTTTATTTATTCGGTTTTTTGTATTTGCGATTTTACATTTTTCTCCGCTTTTTTAAAGCTTTTCGCCGTTTTACAATCGGCTGATAAATATGTTATACTGATTATAACATTTAATGTCGGATATAACAACCACTGCGATATTACAATATCGAAATCATAACAACCGGATAGAATATTATCTCCTGAAAGGATCAGGGAAAAACAGAAAGGCAGGAGCTATGGATTTTACAAACAAATATACGGATAGTCAGGAAGAAAAAATAATGCTGAGAAAAATTGACGATCTTATAAGAAGAAGCGAAAGGTCATTCACGGTATTATATTCCCATTTTCTGACTCCGGCAGAACAGATGCTTATCGGCAGGGTGACAGAGTTTTATGGTATCATAAGCTTCGACGGCGGCTATGAGGACGCAGAAAGAAGAATGTGCCGTGTATGTACGGCGGAATATGAAGCGGATGAGGGAGCGCCGCTTGAGCTTTTCAGAGCGGTTTCAACAGCACCGGAAGCAAACTGGTCACACAGAGATGTACTCGGCTCTCTTATGGGACTGGGAATAAAACGAGAAATGATCGGTGATATTATAATGCTTGAAAGAGAAGCAATGTTTTTCTGCGACAGGTCGGTTTCTGATTATGTAAATATCAATCTTGAAAAAATAGGCAGATATAAGGTGAAGCTCAGCAAAACGGAGCTTTCTGATATCTCTCAGCCTGAAACAGTAAAAAAATCAGTGAATATCAGCTCTCCCAGGCTTGACTGTGTATGTGCTGAATGCTTCGGTCTGTCAAGAACAAAGGCTGCGGACGCAATCAGAAAGGGACTTGTAAGCGTTGACTGGCAGCCCTGCGAAAATGTTTCAAGGGAACTCAGAGGCGGAGAAAAAATATCCCTCAGAGGAAAGGGCAAGGTCAGATACCTTGGTATAACAGGAACCAGCAAAAAAGGCAGAAGCTTTGCGGAAATAGAAAAATATATATGAATGTAACTGAAAAAAAGTCTGATAGTAAAAAAATAATACTATAAAAAAATCAACAGAATGTAATATTTCTTTAGTATGATAAAGCAGTAATGGGAATAAGAGGGAATAAGATAATACAATTTGTAGAAAAGGAAAAAAGATTGAAAAAAGGTGTTGACAAAAGGAGGAGGGTGTGGTATTATAACAAAGCTGTCGCACGAGAGAGC
>CACWVH010000190.1 GCA_902764235.1 uncultured Ruminococcus sp. | reverse complement strand
CTTTTTTAGATTTTCTCATTTAGTCTGAATGTTTACTTGGAGCTTATTATACTTTTTAAGAATTTGCGGAGAAAGACGATGGGGATTTGACGCTTACGAACAGTGTTCAGAAAAGGTAACAGAAAGGGTGTCATTATGAAAAAGAGAGTATTAGGCAAGGGTCTTGAGGTATCTGCTGTCGGTCTTGGCTGCATGGGATTATCCCAGAGCTATCCGCCGTTTCCTGAGAAAGAAGAGGGTATCCGTTTTCTTCGCCGTGCCGTAGAAATGGGACAGACATTCTTTGACACATCTGAGGTCTATGCCATCGGCAGTAATGAAGAGCTTGTAGGAGAAGCACTTGCACCGGTGAGAAATCAGGTAAAGATCGCTACAAAATTTGGCTGGGATATTCAAGACGGCAAATGTATCGGGCTGGATTCCAGACCGGAAACAATCAGAAAAGCTGTGGACGCTTCCCTGAAAAGACTCAGGACAGATCATATAGACCTTTATTACCAGCACAGGGTTGACCCGAAGGTGCCGATCGAGGAAGTGGCAGGAACCATATCTGAGCTAATAAGAGAAGGAAAGGTATGTGGGTTCGGTCTTTCGGAAGCAAGTGTAAACACAGTCAGAAAAGCTCATGCAGTATGTCCTGTGACGGCTGTACAGAGTGAATATTCCATGTGGTACAGAGAACCGGAAAAAGGTATGCTTGCACTTTGCGAGGAGCTGGAAATCGGATTTGTTCCGTTTTCGCCACTCGGAAAGGGCTTTCTCACCGGAACAGTGAAAAAGGATGCGGTCTTTGCGGATAATGATATCCGTCATTCCATTCCCCGTTTTATGGAACAGGAAAATATGGAACACAACCAGGCACTTGCCGAGGCGGTGAAACAATTTGCCACGGAACACAGACTTGCCCCCGCACAGATAGCACTGGCGTGGCTTCTGCATCAGAAGCCGTTTATCGTTCCGATTCCGGGGACAAAGAGTGAAACGAGACTCCAGGAGAATATGAGTGCCGCTTATGTGGAACTGACGGATGCTGATTATAAAAAACTGGACGAAATCCTGGAAGAGCATACAGTCATCGGTGCAAGATACAGTGAAGCAACAGAAAGTATGACGGACAGATCATAATACAAGTATTTCACATAAGTAACACTTATCGAAACATAAAAATAATCAAATTGATGTTTTGGCAGAAATCAGATAAAATAATATCAGATTAAAAACTTGCAATTTCGGGAACGGACGCACAGAATAATCAGGATAGTGTAAGAGAAAGTGTCAACAGTTGGCTTTCAGGACTTGGATATTAAGGGAGGATTTCAAAATGAAAAAAGAAGTAATGCTTGTAACAGGAGCCGGACAGATCAGTATGGCAATCGCAAGAAGATGCGGCTTCGGAAAGAAAATCATTCTCGGCGATAAAAACATGGATAACTGCAAAACCATTGCAAAAATAATGACGGATGCAGGCTTTGATGTGGAAGCTGTTCAGATGGATCTTTCAGACAGGGATTCTATCAAAGCTATGATAGCAAAGGGGCAGGAATACGGAGATATAAAGTATCTTGTCAACGGCGCAGGCGTTTCTCCCTCACAGGCACCCATCGAGGCGATTCTTAAGGTTGATCTTTATGGAACTGCTGTGCTTTTAGAGGAGGTCGGAAAGGTCATTGCAAAGGGCGGTGCCGGTGTTACGATCTCAAGTCAGTCCGGCTGGAGAATGCCTCAGCTCACAGCAGAGCAGGACAGACAGCTTGCCATGACACCTGCAGAGGAGCTTCTCGACCTTGACATTCTGAAGCCGGAAAACATAAGAGATACCCTTCACGCTTATCAGATGGCAAAGCGCTGCAATGAAAAGCGTGTCATGTTTGAAAGTGTACGCTGGGGTGAAAGAGGGGCAAGAATCAATGATATCGCTCCGGGAATCATAGTAACACCGCTTGCTATAGATGAATTCAACGGCCCTCGTGGAGATTTTTACAAAAATATGTTTGCAAAATGCCCGGCAGGCAGACCGGGAACTGCTGATGAGATGGCAAATATTGCAGAGCTTCTGCTGAGTGATGCCGGGGCATTTATCACAGGCTCAACCTTCCTCGCTGACGGCGGTGCCACAGCAAGCTATTATTACGGTCCGCTTCAGCCGGGAAAATGATCTGCAAGTCAGCAAAGCAAAGATTTACGGTCATAACGTGTTTGGTGATTTGTTTCATTTGTATGACAATTATATCCGGATGTGATAACAGTAAGGCGAAACCGGATGCAGCTATATCCGGCAGCAGGCAGTCAGAAATCATTGAAGAAAGTGGGTCGGGTGATATGAACGAAAAAGATTTGATTGTTACTGCGTATAAACAAATGTATGACGGTATGATAAATAAAGACGAAACGATTCTTAATGAGGTGCTTGATGATTCTTTTGTGCTCGTTCATATGACAGGTATGCAGCAGTCAAAAAAGGAATTTATCGAAGCTGTCAAGAACGGAACGCTGAATTATTACAGTGCTGAACATGAGTATCTGCCGGTAGAGATAAACGGTGACACAGCGGTACTTACAGGACAGTCCTATGTCGCAGCCTCCGTATTCGGCGGAGGCCGCAATAACTGGCACTTACAGCAGAAATGCAGCATGAAGAAAACAGACGGACAGTGGAAGATCACCCGGAGTATAGCATCAACCTATTGAGGAGGGACAGAAGTGGCAAAAAATCTGATTATCTATTATTCAAGAACCGGCGAGAACTATGTCAGTGGCAAGGTTAAAAACCTTGAAAAGGGCAATACAGAAATCGTTGCAGAGTACATTCAAAAGGCAATGGGTGGAGATCTGTTTCGGGTGGAAACTGTCAAAACCTATTCGGCGGATTACTATGAGTGCATCAAAGAAGCAAAAGCAGAGCTACGTGCAAAGGCAAGACCGGAGCTTAAAAGTTATCTTGCAGATATTTCAGATTATGATAATATCATTGTCGCCGGTCCCTGCTGGTGGGGTACCTATCCTATGGGAGTTCTGACGCAGCTTGAAAAGCTGGATTTCACCGGAAAGAAGGTATTCCCGATTATGACACACGAGGGCAGCGGTCTTGCAGGTTCAAAGTCAGCTCTCAGAAAATACTGTAAGGGAGCAAAGCCTGGAAAAGGGCTTGCCGTTCGTGGAGCGGATGTAGAAAAGTCCGAAGATAAGGTTGTAAAATGGGCAAAGAAAGTGCTGAGCGTTTAAGGAGGAAATAAAATGTCAAAAAATCTTATAATCTATTATTCAAGAAAAGTATTATTCAAGAAAAGGCGAAAATTACTGGAACGGAAGTATAAAAAGTATTCCCAAGGGCAATACAGAGATCGTTGCAGAGTACATTCAGAAGGCAGTAGGCGGAGATCTGTTTGAGGTAGAAACAGTGAAGGAGTATGCAGCGGATTATTATGAGTGCATTGAGGATGCAAAAGCAGAGCTTCGCAGCAATGCAAGACCCGAGCTGAAAAAGTATCTCACCGATATTTCACAGTATGACAACATTGTTGTAGCAGGTCCCTGCTGGTGGGGAACATATCCGATGGCAGTTTTTTCGCAGCTTGAAAAGCTGGATTTTACCGGGAAGAAGGTATTTCCTGTGATGACACACGAAGGCAGCGGTCAGGCAGGGTCAGCGGCTGCACTGAAAAAGCACTGCAAGGGTGCAGCAGTCGGTAACGGACTTGCTGTTCACGGAGCAGATGCCGCCAAATCCGAAAGAACAGTAGCAGGCTGGGCAAAGAAAGAATTAGGCTAAAAGGAGGACTGCTTTATGGATTATATTACATTGAATGATGGTAATAAGATACCCGCCATTGGTTTTGGTGTATTTATGATACCAAACGACGGCCCGACATACGATGCAGTGCTTGAAGCACTGAAAGCAGGCTATCGCCACATTGATACGGCTGCTGCCTATTTCAATGAGGATGATGTTGGTAAGGCTGTTCGTGACAGTGGGATCCCGAGAGAAGAAGTTTTCATAACAAGCAAGCTCTGGCTTCAGGATCACGGCTATGAATCAGCCAAAAGGGGTATAGCAAGATCCCTTCGCAAGCTTGGTCTTGATTATATTGATCTGTACCTTGTTCACCAGCCCTACGGTGATGTAGCCGGAGCGTGGAAGGCTATGGAAGAAGCAAAGGAAGAAGGCAAAATCAAATCAATCGGTGTCAGCAATATGTCGCCGGCACTTTGGAATAAGTTTGTACCTGAGTTCACAACAAAGCCGGCAGTTAATCAGGTGGAATTCAATCCGCTGTTTCAGCAGAAGGAGATACGCAGACTGATGGCTCAGACAGATACAAAGCTTGAAGCCTGGTATCCTCTCGGACACGGCAATGCAGAATTGCTTTCAGTACCTGTTATCACTAAACTTGCCGGAAAGTACGGCAAAAACTCCGGACAGATCATTCTTCGCTTTGAAGTGCAGGAGGGTGTGATTATACTTCCGAAGTCTACAAATCCGGAGAGAATCAGAACAAATCTGGATATATTTGATTTCACACTGACAGAGGATGAAATGAACGAAATGCGCAGCCTTGACACAGGAAAGGGCAGCCATGATCCCGATGCCCCCGGTGTAGAGGAAATGCTGAGGAACGCTTTTGTTATTACAGACCTGAATCCGTGAAATTGAATTAAATCTTTTTTTAAACCTTCCGGGTTTTCATTTCAGCCAGGCGGTAGGCGTGACCTTATGGGTGAACAACTTAAAAACCTGAAATGCATAAAACAACGCATTATCTCTGGGTTTTTCAGAACAATCAATAATGAGTTTCACGGATTCAGGACAGATTAAAAAAGTGCAGACAACTCCGGCATCCCAGTCGGGGTTATCTGTATATCGGGAGGTAATTTTAAATGAATATATTTGAAAGACTGCACAGCGGAGAAGCGATCGATATCCGAGATGAGGATTATCAGAGAGAGGCACACGGCGAAATGGACAGGTGCAGACAGCTTTGCTTTGAGATCAATTCCACAGCGCCAAAGGATAGGGAACGAATCGTGGAGCTGGAGAATGAACTGCTTGACGGACAGATTAAAGACGGAACGTTCTTTACGCCGCCGTTTCAGGTTGATCTGGCGAACTGCCTGAAGCTTGGCAAAAATGTATTTGCCAATCACGGGCTGACGGTGATGTCCCTCGGCGGTATCGAAATCGAGGACGGTGTAATGATGGGACCGGAGGTAGGACTGTTTACGGTAAATCATGAGCCGGAGAATATTCGTGTGGTAATGACGAAGAAGATCCATATCAAAAAGAATGCCTGGCTCGGTGCAAGGGTCAGCGTTCTTCCGGGAGTGACAATCGGAGAGAATGCCATTATCGGAACAGGCAGCGTTGTCGCAAAGGACATTCCCGACAATACCGTGGCAGTTGGCAATCCGGCAAGGGTAGTAAAAATGATAGAGAAGAAGTGAGACTATGAAGAAAGCGCGGATGATAATAGATATCCTTATGACAGCACTGCTGCCGCTGCTAATGGCATATTCTCTGATCGGGGAGGATATACATGAAATTCTGGGTGTTTGTATGTTTGTGCTGTTTATAGCACATCATGTTATAAACCGGAAATGGTGGACAAGTATCTTCAAGGGGAAATATAATGCGGCACGGCTTCTGAATACGGCAGTGAATCTGCTGCTTGCGGTGTTTATGCTTTTGCAGCCTGTAAGCGGTATACTCCTGTCAAAGCATATCCTGAAAGAAGTTGCAATCAGCGGAGCAGCAAGTACCATGAGAACCATTCATATGACGCTTGCTTACTGGGGATTTATTATGATGAGCATTCATCTGGGACTGCATATCAGAGCAGTCAGCGCAAAGCTGAAAGGGAAAATGAATAAGGCTGTGAAATATACAATCACCGTGATATTCCTTCTGATTGCGGCATACGGCGTGTATGCTTTTATCCATCGGGGCATCGCAGATTATATGTTTATGAAGGTGATGTTTGCATTCTTTGACTTCAGCGAGTCAAAGGTTCTTTTCCTTTTGGATTATGCAGCGATAATGGTGCTTGCAACAGAGGCAGCTTATTGGATACAGAAAGCACTGCTTCTGGCCGGAAAAAGAAAAAAGAAAGCAGGTGATTAGTGTATGGGAAAGGCTTGTCGCATTTACCGATGCAGTTCTTACAATCATTATGACAATACTGGTGTTGGAGCTTGCTAAACCAAGCGAACCAACATTAGAAGCATTCCGGGCTTTGAGAGAAAATTTCTTTGCATATTTTCTGTCTTTTTTCTGGCTCGGTTCCTTATGGATAGCACTGAACGGAATATGGGAAAGGGTAAAACAGATCTCAAACGGTGTAATCTGGTGGAATCTGCTTCTGCTTTTTCTTGCATAAGGTACAGCTGCCGTCATTGTTTTTATACAGAATAGGCAAGGCTGTAACGGTAAAGAAAGGTCAAGCAAAAAGAACTCTGAAAATACTAAAGAAAATCAAGTAGAAACAAAGATTTGTATTTGATACGGCAGGCAGCTATAATTGTCTGCCGTTTGCTATACTTTATAGTGGAGTCTGATTTTTCCATAAACAAGAAGCACAGGGTATTCCGTAAGGCAGGCATCGCACCGTGTACTTACACAAGTACACCACTATTTCAATACGTGTCGTACATATTTAGCTCTGGATGGTATTATGCAAAAACAACTCAGCAGAACCGGTTTTTATGGACATCGTACATAGAGACAATAAACAACCATGAAATATCAGTTATCAAAACAGATGATAAAGCAATTAAAATGACATATCCGATTACAGAGGAGAAAAACCTCTATTTGAAATTTTATTATATCATTTTCGGATAATTATAGTTAAGGAAATACTGATTAATTCATTAATAAGTACCTGAATCCGTGAAATTGAATTAAATCGTTTTTTTAAACCTTCCGGGTTTTCATTTTAGTTAGGCGGCAGGCGTGCTGCGCACGCCTGCCGCCGTCC
>CACWVH010000189.1:2733-6195 GCA_902764235.1 uncultured Ruminococcus sp. | reverse complement strand
TGACAACCGTCAGGTTGCCTGCGGTCTTTTTGCACAATCTGACGAAAAAATTGCTGACGCAATACAGGCACTGGATTTAATCAGTGCTTCCTTAAAAACCACGAGTCGTGCAACATAAAAGCATGGGTCAGAATAAAGCCTGAACCGCAACTTCGACATTATCGGCTTGTGGGTAAGAGCTGAGCGTAAGCGAAGCGAACACCGCGAAATTGACAGCGGAGGCACTCCGCCGCAGCGCCCCCCCGCAAAATTGACCCCGGCGGCACGCCGGTGTTCCGGAATGAGTAAAAAGGAACGTATTGTCAGGCTTCTTGATGATTTACCTGAATCTGAACCGGGATATGTGCTTGCCTTTGTTCAGGGGCTGACTGCCGATACGGAAATCAATGAAGCAGAAGATGATCTGTTCTGTCAGAAACTGGTTCAGAACTATCTCAACGATCCTGACAGTAAAAATGACAATGGTATATCTCTGGAGGAATGTAAAAAAGAATGGGGGATAAACTGATGTACGATACATTTATTATGAAACGTGCAAAAAAGTATATTGATAAACTCCCAGTAAAAGAAAAAAGAATAATTGACTATGTCGAAAAGATTTTGATAAATTCTCCGGGCTTTATTTTATTCAGGCGGCAGGGGGGATGGGCTGGAGAAGCTGCACCTTATAGGTGATGGACAAAATAATGGAAAATGTATAAAACCATGCTTCATCACTGAAATTACTCAATCAATTAAAAAACGAGTTTCACGGATTCAGGTTACAGTAAACGTCATTAACAAGACCCCATTTTTATTCCGAGGAGCGATAAGCCTTGCTTTTCACACTATTCTTCAAGCTTGTCAAGATCCTCGTAGGAATAAAGAACATATCCGTCAGTTCCGTTTTTGCGGCAGTAATCTATCTGACTCTGAATATTGTGGTCCTTTTGCAGCCATGTGCCGCCGTCGGCGTCTGTGCCCTCCTTGTAAAGACCAAGACTGATGTATAACCGTACATTGCTGTTTTTCACAAGCTTTTTCCACTGCTCAACACTTTCGGCAAAGGGCAGGGTCGGGTGATTTTCGCTTACATAGGTCTGCGGAGAAAGATAGTCGCAGTAGCCGGTTATCTCTGACCAGCTTTTTATATCCGCCGCAAGCTTTTCGTCATTTTCCATATTGCATTGCGGTGAAATTCCGAAAACACAGTCTGAGCGCTCATAATGCACCGCACTGTAAATTGAGCTTAAAAGACTGTTTATATTCTGCTTGCGCCAGTTGTTCTGGGAAAGATAGGTCTCTCCGGCGGCGGCAGCGTAAATATCATATTCCTTCTTGTCAGCATTCATATCATCGGCAGGGTAGAAATAATCGTCGATCACAATGCCGTCAACATCATAGTTCCTGACGATCTCACGCACACCGTCGGTTATAAGCTTCCTGACCTGTGGATATGCAGGATTGAGATAAATATTTCCTCCGCTGCTGAAGCACCACCTGTCATTGCTTTTGTCGCTGTCGTTTTTCCATTTGATGTATGGATTGTCGTCAGAAAATTCAGCCGGAGTTTTTCCGTAGCTTACTCTCAGAGGATTTATCCAGGCATGGATATGGATGTTTCTTTTTTTTGCGGCAGACAGGGCAAGCTCCAGAAAATCATATCCGGGCTGTTTTCCCTGAGTGCCGCTGAGAAGATGGGACGGGGGAAACAGACTGCTGCTGTAAAGTGCGTCACAAAAGGGTCTGACATGAAGAAAAACCGTGTCTGCGCCTGCCTGAGCCACCTTGTCAAATATCTGTTCAAGCCGTTTTTCAGCGCTTTCCCTGCCGGGACCTTCCCGGCTCAGATCAAGACTCATAAACGGAACCCACACAGCCTTCATAAAGCTGATGCCATTCTCACCGGCTTCACCCTTCGGCGCAGCGGATGCGTCTGGCTCCGGGCTTTTCTTTTCAGTCTGTGCGCTGCTGTCCGTAACAGAGTGATCCTCATCGTCATTTTCTCCGCCGCTTTCAGGATATACAGAAAAGACAGCCACACTCGCAGCAAGGAACACACAGGAAAGCAGCAGAAACAATATTTTCCTGACTTTAAGCTTAATACTATCACGACCTTGATTTTATTGCGTTTTCAATATATAATATTGATATACAGCGCAAGCACCGGAAACTCATTTCCGCTTTGCAGGCTGTATTCAATTATATAATGCTGGCTGAATAAATATGATCGTTTTTTTCTGTCAGTATGCAGCAGAAAATTTCCGAAAAGGACGGATCGGATGAGAACACTTGAAATAGGCGCAAATGATGCCGGACAGCGGCTTGATAAATTTCTGACAAAGCATTTCAGAACACTGCCGAAATCGCTTATGTACAAATACATACGAAAAAAATGCATAAAGGTCAACGGAAAGAAATGTGATATTGATACAAAGCTGCAAAAGGGTGATGTACTTACCTTTTATATAAAGGACGAATTCTTTGAGCAGCAGCCCGAAAGCTACGATTTTCTGAAAGCACCGGTGAAGCTTGATATTATCTATGAGGACGGGCAGATCATGCTGCTCAACAAAAAGCCGGGACTGATCGTGCATCCTGATGAGAATTATCATTTTGACAGTCTGATCGCCCGTGTGCAGCATTACCTTTATGACAAGGGGGAGTATGACCCGGACGACGAGCAGTCGTTTGCTCCGGCGCTTGTCAACCGTATCGACAGAAACACAGGCGGAATAGTGATCGCCGCAAAAACAGCAGAGGCACTGCGTGTGCTGAATCAGAAGCTCCGTGACAGAGAGCTTGAAAAGCTGTATCTTTGCGCAGCAGTCGGAATATTTGACAAAAAGGAAGCACTGCTCACCGCGCAGCTTGAGAAAAACGAAAAGCAGAACCGTGTCTATATTTCCGCAAAGCCCACAGCAAATTCAAAAACGATAAAAACAAAATACAGGGTGCTCAAAGAGAGAAACGGACTGAGCCTGCTGGAGGTAGATCTTCTGACAGGACGTACACATCAGATAAGGGCGCACATGGCACATATCGGTCATCCTCTTGTGGGTGACGGAAAATACGGCAAAAACGAAATAAACCGCAGACTCGGACAGAAATGGCAGGCACTTTATTCCTACAAGCTTTCCTTTAAATTCACCACAGACGCAGGTGCGCTTGGCTATCTGAACGGAAAAACCTTCACCGCTCCCGAGGTATGGTTCGTCAGGGAATGGTTCTGAGCAGCATCGGTTTTATCCGGACAGAGCATTTGTCAGACACCTCGGCGTAAACCCGTAAAAGTTCCGGGATTTTCATAATCAGCTGAAAGATTGTAAATTACAATGCTGATTATCCGCATAAATAGAGGCTTTTTTTGATTTACAATCAGCTTATATAATAACCTGAATCCGTGAAACTCATTATTGATTGTTCTGAAAAACCCAGAGATAATGCGTTGTTTTATGCATTTCAGGTTTTTAAGTTGTTCAC
>CACWVH010000189.1:0-2674 GCA_902764235.1 uncultured Ruminococcus sp. | reverse complement strand
GGCGGCAGGCGTGCTGCGCACGCCTGCCGCCTGGCTGAAATGAAAACCCGGAAGGTTTAAAAAAAGATTTAATTCAATTTCACGGATTCAGGAATAAAATAAAAGGAGACAAGAAAATGAGTAACGGAGACATGATTATAAGGATCATCGCAGCAGTTTATTGTATAATCGCAAATGTTGCTGCAGTAGCGCTGACGATCTATGACAAACAGGCATCAATGAAGCATAAGCAGCGCATATCAGAAGCCGGTCTGCTTATTGCGGCTGCTCTGAGCGGATGTGTGCTGGAATATATCACCATGAGGATTATACATCACAAGACAAAGCACCCGAAGTTTATGATCGGAATTCCGGTGATCTTTGCCCTTGAGGTGATAGCACTCATAATACTTCTCATTGTACTGCCCCGCTGACAATATGGAATGTAGCCGATCCGCCGCCGCAGGCGGTTTCCGGGAAGGCTGCAAGCTTTGTCTTATTCATCCTGACGGATGAACGCTTTGCTGGCGCAAAGCACACATCATCCGCCCCTGCGGTGTACCTTCCCCTCAATGGGAAGGCTTGTGCAGACCCTATGAAAGTATGAGAAATATACACATTCAATTTGTCCGTATAATTATTCAAAGGAAGTGATATGTATTGGAAAATATCAATGAAAACAAGACAGGGGATAATGAAAGTAAGAATTCCCCTAAGGCTGAAAGTCCGCCGGAAAAGAAAAAGAAGAAAGCCTCTGCTTCACCTCAGAAGCTGAGCCTCAGGGATAAATTCACAAATCTTTATCTTCTGAGTCTGTTCTCGCTTTTTCCGATCTTTATGACAAGCAAGCTTTTTCATGTCAGAACAGACCGGCTTCATTTTTTTGTCACGGCAACCATAGCTCTGCTTGTCCTGACCGCCGGAGCGTATATTTTCGGCAAGGATAAAAAGCAGCTGCGCTCTGCCTTCAGAATGTCAGCATCCGACTGGTCATTTGCAGCGTTTGTCGTGATATGCCTGATATCTGCGATCTTTTCTTCATACGGGGAGGCAGCCTTTACCGGGTCAGGCGGCAGAAACAGCGGATTTCTGCTGATGGCAGTGTATCTGCTGTGTTATTTTCTCATTTCAAGAAATTACAGATATATTGAGGAGATCTTTGCATTTTTTGCTATTATCTCAGCCGTCATCAGCTTTATTGCAATGCTCAATGAATTCGGTATCGACCCCTTTGAGCTGATATCCGTGATAAGTAAATCCCAGCAGAAGGATTTTATCACTACCATCGGAAATATCAATACCTTCTCCGGCTTTGTCTGCGTAGCACTGCCCGTCTGTGCAGTAATGGCGATAATGACAGAAAATATTGCCACAAGAGTGATCTATCTTGCCGCAGCAGGAATGAATATGATCGGTCTTGTCGTGGGAAACAGCCTGAGCGGATATTTTGCACTTCTGTGTGTTCTGTCGGTTCTGCTGGTATACTGCTGCAAAAGCATGAAAAGACTTTTCGGCTATTTCCTGACGCTGACAGTAATGTCTGTATCGGTGAAGCTGCTCAGGCTTTTCTCACATATGCATAATGACAAATATAAGAATCTCAGTGATATTTCAAAATTCCTTGTCTTTGATAATATCGTATATTACATCATTGGTATTTCGGCAGTCCTGACAGCAGTAACATTCCTGCTTTCAAAACGCTCAGGCGGAAAGGACAACCCCCGCTGGGTGCGTTTTACAGCCGGCGGTGTGGTAGGCTTTGCATGGGCAGCCTTGCTTTTCATATTCATTTATTTCAGCTTTATTGATACAAAAACAGATCTTGGCAGCTATGCGACAATACTTCGTCTGAATGACAAATGGGGTACACACAGAGGATACGCATGGATAAGAAGCATAACACTGCTGAGAACACACGGGCCAAAGAATTTCCTGATCGGGTCAGGTCCTGACACCTTCGGTCAGATAATGAAGGCAGCATACAGAGCTGATATGATAAAACGCCACGGCAAGGTATTTGATTCAGCACACAATGAGTTTCTGAATTATCTTGTCACCACAGGAATAGCCGGTCTTGCAGCCTATGTATCGCTGATAGGTACGCTTCTGTACAGATGCATAAGAAGATGCAAGGAAAATATACCATTCCTGGTAGTGATATTTGTAATAATATCATATTGTACACAGTCGATTTTCAACGTTGCCACACCTATAATCACGCCGTATCTGTTTGTGTTTATGGGTATAGCTGAGGGTCTGATAAGAAATCACGATGAAGGAAAGCCGCTGTAAGCTTTCAGTGATAAGTGTATAAACGCAGCTGTTACAGAAGTAATTATGTCTGCTGTGGTTAATACACTTTCTGTGACTTATGAGCGATTTTTTCTCCAATGTCATGCTGAAAGAACCTTGCATTGACATCCTACGCTTACACTGTCATCCTGAGTAAAGCGAAGGGTCCTATAAAAAGAGGTGACATAATGCTGCTTTCAGATCAGAAAAGAAACTGCCAGCGGCAGCCTGCCGGTGACGATGCTGAATAGCTATTACATTCATGTAAAATACTATACTTTGATAGAAAGATACTTCTTTCTATCAAACCTGAATCCGTGAAATTGAATTAAATCGTTTTTTTAAACCTTCCGGGTTTTCATTTTAGTTAGGCGGCAGGCGTGCTGCGCACGCCTGCCGCCGT
>CACWVH010000188.1 GCA_902764235.1 uncultured Ruminococcus sp. | reverse complement strand
GCCCATCCCCCCGTCCCCCTTCCCAAAGGGAAGGGGGAGACTTCAGGGGACGGCGGCAGGCGTGCTGCGCACGCCTGCCGCCTATCTGAAATGAAAACCTGGAAGGTTTAAAAAAACGATTTAATTCAATTTCACGGATTCAGGTATATATCAATGTATGCTTTTTTCATTCATCGGCACTACAGATGATAAGCTCCTTTGCATATGGCAGCCTTGCTATGAACTCATCGCAGAAAATATGCCATTCATCAAGCTTATGGTGACATCTTGAATAATACATACCTATAAGATTTTCATAATTCATCGTGCAGGTCCTCATCTGATTATAGCTTGAGGGAAGAAACTGAATAATATCATACCATATCTGCTTGTCCTTGCTTTCAAGATATCTGAGCCGGAGCTGCTCAAGATAATCAATAACCGACTGCATATGCTGCTTTGTTTCATCATCCATTTTGTCACAGCTGAACTGTTCCATCGCAAAGGGCGCAGATGTTATCTTATGCATGGTACTTGTCGAATTAGCGACAGTACCTACCTTATAAGTGTCATATTCCTTCCACCAGTACATCGGAGCTGTGATATCCACTGTCACAAAGATCTGACGGAGGAACTTCCTGTGGTCGCTGCCTGCCTTTCTGAGCCTGACCGCAAGGGAAAGGTCGTTTTCGCCAAGAACAAAATTACCGTTTTCGTCATAGCTGCTGTCCGATCTTGCCCAGCTGTTCAGAGGATTCCTTGCACCTCTCATCGCATTATGGAAATTCATTACTTCAATTCTTTCCGCCTTCAGCATTTCCTTTCCGCTCCTTTATAAATAATTTTGCAGCTGATTGTAAAAGTCAGAAATTTTTCTGTTAATACGAATAATCAGCTTTGTAATTTGCAATTTTTCTCCGCCGCCATCCGTCATTTTCTACGCCGACGGCGCAGAAAATGACTACTTATATCTTAGGGGGGGCGGCAAAAACACCAGCCAATTTACAATCGGCTAAAATAATTCTGTCATCTTTTCTTTTTCTGGAATTTATAGCAAAAATGGGTTATCGTTCTGTCAGGCAGAAGCCTTTTTGTGAATTTCAGTGCCTTCATTTTTGCTGTCGGTATTATATAGAGCTTTCCCTGCATAACTCCGTCAAGAGCCTGCATAGCAGCCGTCTTACTGTCGATCGGCGCCGAAGAAAACTTTACATGAGCGACCTTGTTGAATTCTGTATCAACCGGTCCGGGACAAAGTGCGCTGATCTTAACATTGCTGCCCCTTCGTTTCAGTTCCTCGTAGATAGCTCCGGTCATGCTCACTACATAATTTTTAGTAGCGTAATATGTTGCCATCAGCGGTCCGGAGAAAAAGCCTGCGATAGAAGCCACATTCAGGATATAGCCCTTATTCTTCAACATAAAATCCTGAAGAAAAAGCTTTGTAAGTACATGGACAGCTCTGATATTCGTATCTATAATTTCCATTTCCTTTTCAAGCGAGGTCTCCGTAAAGAACCCGCACTGACCAAAGCCGGCGCAGTTTACAAGCATTTCTATATCCTGATCCTGAAGCACCTCATGCAGCTTGACACATTCATCATAATGCGAAACATCACATCTGACACAGCTTGCGTGCTTTCCAAGCTCCTTTTTCAGCTCCAGCAGTCTGTCCGCACGCCTCGCAACCAGAATAACATCCCAGCCTCTGCACACAAGTGCACGGGCTATATCTCTTCCGATACCGGAGCTTGCACCTGTAACTAAAGCTTTCATTCCTATCCCTCCGTTAAATGCTTACATTATATACCCTTTCAGAATTTGATTTTGTCACTTTAAGTATTTCCTCTGTACTCAAGCCTTTTATTTCTGCTAATTTCTGAGCAGTAAAGATAATATTTGAAGAATCATTTCTTTTTCCCCTGTTCGGCTCGGGTGAAAGATATGGACAATCTGTTTCAAGCACTATATTTTCCAGCGGTACAGCCCTTGCAGCCTCAACAGTTTTCCTTGCATTCCTGAAAGTAACGACTCCGCCGAAGCCAAGATACATCCCCAGTCTGACCGCCTCAACAGCCATTTCCGCACTGCCGGAAAAGCAGTGAAGTATTCCCTTCGGTCTGTATCTGCGCAGGATATCAAGGGTATCACCGTGAGCCTCCCTGTCGTGTATATTCACCGGAAGTGACAGCTCAGCTGCAAGCTCAAGCTGTCTGATGAATATTTCCTTCTGTAGGTCACGGGGAATATCATAATAATAATCAAGTCCTATTTCGCCGATCGCCACGACCTTCGGAGAAAGAGCAAGCTTTTTTATTATTTCAAGATCATCAAAGCTGTTTTTGCTGAGACATTCAGGATGAAGTCCCACCGCAGCATACATTCCCTTATATTTCCGGGAATATTCTATTCCCCATTCCGAGGACGGTATATCCGTTCCCTGATTCACAGCAACACACAAAGCTCCGTCAAAGAGAGAGCTGAGCAGCTCATCCCTGTCGGAGTCAAAAGCGCTGTCATTATAATGTGAATGTGTATCGAAGATATCCCCCATAGTCTGCTCCTGTAATTATTAATGCGAAATTCCGTCCAGAGTTACCCTAATAGATTATAAACCAAAAAACGGCACAAGTAAAACAAAAACTATGTCACAATAATAACCTTTTTGTAATATATAGCAAAATTACATCGAATTATTTGTCACAAAAAATATTCTGCGTAATTTTAATTCTGAGCGGAGGAATCATATTTATCATAAAAATACTTGATAATATCCTTGCGGGTTATGATACCGATAAAAACATCACGGTCATCAATTACAGGCACAAAATTCTGATCCATTACCCTGAGAAGAAGCTCATTCATAGAAACATTTGTTTTTACCGGAAGATTTCTTTCTTCATTTACGATATCCAGAATACAGTATTGCTCCTGAGACCTCATATCCTGAGCGCTGAACCGAAGGATATGCCAGAGAAAATCGCCTTCACTTACAGTTCCCACATATCTGCCGTTCTCATCAATAACAGGAATGGCAGTATAGCCGTGAGCACGCATCGTTTCAAGTCCCTGTCTGACGGTATTTTTATTATGCAGATATGCAACAGTTGACTTAGGCTTCAACAAATAAAATAAATTCATAAAATCAGTCCTTAGTTTATTATCATGAAAATGCTGAATGATCGGATCAATATTTCATAGCTGAACCTGAAGCGGCTCAGTATGATGTATTCCCACATCTGATGCCGGATTATGCACAGAACGGTTTTTATTTAACACCGAGCCTTCAAGCTGTATCCGGACTTTCTGTTTTTATTATATCAAATAACAATAGTGCAGTATAGAGATAAATTGTTAATTTTGTCTGAAAGATGCCGGATTTTAAAATATGTTTATCATTATCTGAGAAAAAAATCAAAAAGGGCTTGCATTTTCTGAAATAATATGTTATTATATTAAGGCAGTCCGAAAGGACAGTATGCGCCGGTAGCTCAGCTGGATAGAGTGACTGGCTACGAACCAGTAGGTCGGGGGTTCGAGTCCCTCCCGGCGCG
>CACWVH010000187.1 GCA_902764235.1 uncultured Ruminococcus sp. | reverse complement strand
TAGGGACGGTTCAGCCCGATTTTACGCCTGTGGAGTTAGTAGGTTACGAGGACGATGAAGCAGGAAGCCCATTGGCTTTAGACAATGGGTAGTTCACATATTCTATTAGCCAATTGTAAAATGGCGGAAGGTGTCTGCCCGCCAAAGCCTGATAAGCTTTGAAAAAGCAGAGAAAAATGTAAAATTGCAAATACAAAAATCCGCATAAACAAATGATTTTTTGACTTTTACAATCAGCTAAAATATTCTATCGTAAGGATAAACGGAGTGGAAAATGGAGATAATCAAAGAACTTGTCCGCAGTGACAGACCTGTATCTGCGGCTCTCGGCTATTTTGACGGGCTGCACAGGGGACATCAGGCAGTGATAGGAGAGGCAGTTGAATACGGGAGAAAAAACGGACTTCTGCCCACAGTGTTTACACTGGCTCAAAGCCCCAGAACAGTGCTTATAGGAGAAGAACCTAAAAATATAATAACACTTGATGAAAAGCTCCGTATCCTTGAAACGCTCGGCGTCCAAAGAGTTTATCTGATTGATTTCAGGAGCATCAGGAATATTACAGCGGAGAATTTTGTAAAGGATGTTCTTTTCGGCTGCTTCAATGCAAAACATATTTCCTGCGGCTTTAATTATCATTTCGGCGCAGGGGCAAAGGGCAGCGGAGAAATGCTTGACGATATGTGCAGACAGTACGGTATTGATGTTTGTGCAAGACCGAGGATAAATATGGAAAATGCGCCTGTCAGCTCTACAAGGATAAGAAGGTGTATTGCGCAGGGTGATATCCCCTCTGCGAATATGATGCTCGGCAGAAAATATGGCTTCAGTCTTCCTGTGGTTCACGGGCGAAGGCTGGGGCGTCAGCTCGGTACGCCGACTCTGAATCAGGAA
Source organism: uncultured Ruminococcus sp. (assembly GCA_902764235.1). Classification (GTDB taxonomy): domain Bacteria; phylum Bacillota; class Clostridia; order Oscillospirales; family Acutalibacteraceae; genus UBA1213. The sequence goes on along the minus strand of CACWVH010000187.1, from coordinate 2,641 downwards.
TTTCCCGATGGACTTGTAAAGCCGGAATTCGGAGTCTATGCTTCCTGTGTAACCATCGGAAAAGAAAAATACCTTGGGGTGACCGACATAGGAGTCAAACCCACTGTCGGCTCTGACAGAGTGATGATCGAGACCTGGATGCCCGATTATAACGGTGAGGAGCTTTACGGAAGGCAGCTCAGGGTCGAGCTTCTTGAATTTATCAGGGGAGAAAAGAAATTCCCTGATATTGAAAGACTTCGTGCGGAGATAATAGAGAACAGCCTTGAAGCACGGAAAATATACGATAAAGTGTCAGAAAAGGAGGAGAAAAAATGAGTGAAGGCAGACACTACGGAGGAAGAGGACAGGGTCCTGGCAGAGCACCCTCGGGACCTCCGCCCGGAGGAAACAGAGGAGGATACAGAAATCCGCCGCCGCCGAGGGGCGGCAGGGACAGCTGGCATGAGCCGCCGGGAGGAAGACGTGAAAGCTGGCATGAACCGCCAAGGCACGGAGGGCCGCCTCCCGGACGCTGGGATAACAGAGGAGGACCGCCTCCACCGCCGCCGAGAGGAGGCGGCTGCACAAATGTGCTCGCAACGATCGCTATGCTTGCGATCATCGGATTCATTGTATATCTCAAAATGACAGGTAAGTTCTGAGTATCGGAAAGAACGTTTGTCATACCGCATTGCATGAAAAACTTATGAGCTGTACGACTGATCGGATTGTTACATAAAAAGGATGGAGACAAATGATTTTTTCTTTTAAAAAAACAGCGTTATTGTTTATGATACCGACTGTGATATTTGCGGCTGTCAGTATCTGGTTCATTGTTGACAGTGTGTTTTTACACTCTGCGACCGGTACGATAAATACGATTCTGCTGATGATATCTGTTGTCGTATTGTTTATCTGCTCAAGACTCAGCCTCAGGCTGAGAACAAAGCTTTATAACGAATCGGTAAGGCTTTGCGATAACGACATCAATGCCTTTATCGCTGAACAGGACAGAATATTCAGCAGGGCAAGCGGAAAAAACAAGGCAATGATACTTATGAATAAATCTCTGGGGCTTATTGCATGGGAAAGGCTTGATGAGGCTGAACAAGCTCTGCGTGAAGCCGAAGCACTGAAAAGCGTAAAAAGCTCCCGGCATTTGCAGATGATCGTTCTGAGCAGACGGATCAGCATCGCAATGAGAAGAAGAAATTTTGATAAAGCACGTGAATATGCCGAGCGTCAGAGGCAGCTTATATCAGAAATGAAGCTTGACGGTACAGTTATCGAACAGAAATATCTGAGAGCTGTTGAAAGCAATATAGGCAAATGCGAGCTTCTTGAGAAAATTCATAGCTCTGAAAACTGCGAAAAAATTGCGGCAGGACTGCTTGAGGATACGAAGCAGTCTCTTGAGGCTCTGAATGAAAATGCCCTGTTTTATATTTATTTAAGGATTAATCTCGAATATACTTCAGGACTGTTGTGCTATGCAATGGGTGACAGCAGTGAAGCGGACAGATATTTCAGGCTTGCCTCAGAGGAAAAGGCAGCCTATCCGATAATACAGCGGCTGAAAAAATACCTTGAGGATAAAGATATAAGGGCGCTTGTTGAAAACGCCGGTTAACAGGTTGGGAGGAGAAAATGACATATTTATTCAGAAGCACAACTATTGCGTCTGTTCTGGGATATGTAATGGTTACAGCAGTGGTTGTCATGGCATTTATAGATATTATCCCCACATGGCTGGAGATGACACTTTTTTTACTGAGCCTCGGAATTGAATTTCTGGCTATTATCTTGGCAGTAAAAAAGTATTCAGGAATACTGGATCTGGCAAATACAGATCTTGACAGGTTTCTTGCTGAAAATAAAAAGCTTGCGGCAAGAGCGAAAAAACAGACGAAAATGGCTGTTATGGGAAATGAGATAGTCGTTCTGTTGAATTATGAAAAAACAGATGAGGTGGAGAAAAGACTTCCTGAATTTGCACGGAATGTCGCTCCTGATGATATTGTCAGTAAATTCCAGTATCTTTCGTATCTGATGGACCTGGATATCATCAAAAAGGATTTCTCACGCATGGATCAGTACATAAACGAAAAGAAAATGTACCTCAGCAGTATAAACAATATGAGCAGTCTGGCAGTGACAAGCAAGGTAAAATACAGTCTTTCGCTTTCGTGTGATCTTTCTGTACTGGAAGCTGAATTTTACAGCCGTACAGCCGGGATGCTCAGGGGTACAGACAACAGGCTTGCAATGGATTATCTTTCAGCTGTTGAGCTTGCAAGAGGTACTGTGAAGGATATGCAGGTTATGAAAAAATGTATGACGGCTGTCTTTGATTATGAAGAAGGGGTCGTGTATGCTGTGCTCGGAGATCAGACAAGGGCGGATGCCTGTATGCAGAGGGTTGCCGCAACGAATTATGCCTATCCGTTCATAGCAAGAGCAAGAAAATATCTGACAGACAGGGATGCTCAGGCTCTGATGAGCAGGACATGATATGGATATTATACTGTCGAAATAGTTGGCTTATTATCAGACGTTTTCTTTTCAGCCAGGCGGCAGGCGTGCGCAGCACGCCTGCCGCCGTCCCCTGAAGTCTCCCCCTTCCCTTTGGGAAGGGGGACGGGGGGATGGGCAGGAGAAG
>CACWVH010000186.1 GCA_902764235.1 uncultured Ruminococcus sp. | reverse complement strand
GGATAGAGTGACTGGCTACGAACCAGTAGGTCGGGGGTTCGAGTCCCTCCCGGCGCGTTTGACTAACAGGCAGGAATATGTTTCCTGCCTGTTTTTTTATTACAGTTTTGCTTATGTGAAGCAAAAGCTATGATCGATACCATTGTTAAATTAAGAGAGTATGAGCAGGAAAACGAAGAGATCATTCTTACCGATGAGGATTTATCAGATAATAAAAAACCGACAGGGTGCTGCATCAAAATATGCTGTCACTCTGTCGGTTTTATTATATACCTGAATCCGTGGCGGCAGGCGTGCTGCGCACGCCTGCCGCCTGGCTGAAATGAAAACCCGGAAGGTTTAAAAAAAGATTTAATTCAATTTCACGGATTCAGGTATATATTCTTTGCTGTCTTTCATGCAGGCTGACTATGTTTATCAAAAATTATTTATTTCCGCACTTTCCACAATCCGAACAACCGTTGCAGATAAGACGGCTGCCGCACTCTTCACAGTTTTCCCGGTAATGAGGAACATAAAGCTCATTTTCAGGTATCGGATTTCCCCAGGTATCGCAGAGAACGAACCTGATCGGCTTACCCTCATAATTCATACCGGAACGGAACGCCTGCCTTGACTGCATCGTCTTGTCCGGGATATGATATGTCCTGCCGTCCTTGATGAAATTTGTCCCCGTTTCAATAAAGCAGAAGGTTACGTCATATTCCTCACATTCACGGCGGAGCGATCTGACCCAATCGAAATCACATGGACGTGAACCGTCATAGTTTTCGCCTCCGCAGACCACCTGTCCGATCTGTCCTGATGCAAGATATTTTCTGATGCTGATCTCACCGATGAAGGGAGCACACATAATGCCCTTGTGCCTGAACGGGAGACTGAGCAATATCGGTATACGCTCATCTGCACGCTTCTGATTTTCACAGGTCACATTGAAAAAAACATTTTCCCAGCCGTCACCCCAATCATACGGCAGGCACTTCCGGACTCTTTCAGGGCGTTTTGTAAGCAGAAAAAACACAACATCCGGACGGCTGTGTATGATACTCCACACCTCATCACGCCATTCATCCGCTTCCTCTAAAAAGAAATCAGATGTCATACATACACGGAGCTGTTCTCCGCTTCTGATCTTGTATGTACCGTTTTTATTCCTTGACAGCGGATAGCTGAAGCCTGCCTTCGTGCGGTAAATATCTCCGCCGCTTTTATCCCTCATGCGGTCAAGATAATACATATAGCAGTTTTCACAGCCCTCGCTGCATTTTCTGCACCCGTGCCACGGATTCCATATATCGTGCATAGTGCTTCACTTCCCGATAAGATCATATTTTGAATTTCAGTTTTTATTCCGGCTTTTATTCAAATGCCTCGCTGCACTGCTTCAGCTGATCTATAATGCTTATATGCTGCGGACAGACGCTTTCGCACTGACCGCAGGCGATACAGTCGGAGGCCTTGGCGGCATTTTCAGTAAGTCTGCTGTAATCATCACGGGACTGTTCGATCTGACCGCTGCCGATACGCTTATTCATAACTGCAAAAATATCCGGGATGGCGATCTTCTGCGGACAGCCCTTTGTACAGTAGCGGCAGGCTGTGCAGGGTATGGTCTTTGAGGCACCCATGATTCTCTGTGCTTTATGAATGATTTCCTGTTCCTCCCGGTTCAGCGGAATGAAGTCCTTCATATACGAAAGATTGTCCGCCATCTGCTGTATATTTGACATACCGGAAAGCACGGTCAGTATACCGTCCAGAGAAGCCACAAAACGGATCGCCCAGGATGCAGGCGACATATCGGGATGGTATTCACTGAACATCTCCCTGATCTCCTTCGGCGGATTTGCCAGTGCACCGCCCTTGACAGGCTCCATCACAACTATCCTTTTTCCGTGTTTCCTTGCTACCTCATAATTTGCTCTTGAAGTGACCTTCGGATTTTCCCAGTCGGCATAATTGAGCTGGAGCTGTACAAAGTCGACATCGGGATGCTCTGTCAGAAGCTTATCAAGAAGCTGCGGACCGGAATGGAAGGAAAAGCCCATGTGCCGGATATTGCCCTTTCGCTTCTGCTCCTCAGCAAATTCCCATATATTGAATCTGTCGTATTGCTTGTAATTATTGTCCATAATGCAATGCAGGAGATAATAGTCGATATAATCTATATTCATACGCCTGAGGCTTGTATAAAACTGTTTTTTCGCCATTTCCTCCGACAGGGCAGCCTGTACAAAAAGCTTGGTAGCGATGGTGTAGCTGTCTCTCGGATAACGCTCAGTGAGCGCCTTCCTTGCCGCATCCTCCGAGCCGGGATAAACGTGCGCCGTATCAAAATAAGTAAAGCCGGCGTCCATGAACATATCTACCATTTTCTTCGTCTGCTCTATGTCGATAGCAAGCAGCTTTTTTGGCAGACGCATCAGCCCGAAGCCTAACTTGCGGGTATTATCAATATCTGTTGGTTTTCCTGACATAGTGTTACCTCCCATTCATTACATAATCAGCTGATTGTAAAAGTCCGGAAATCTTATGTTTATGCGGATAATCAGTATTGTAATTTACAATTTTTCTACACTGCCATCCGTCATTTCCTCCGCCGACGGCGAAGAAAATGACTACTTATATCTTAGAGGGGCGGTGTTTTTGCAGCACCCCTGGGGCACTTCCTACGGGCGCCTGCGGCGGCAAAAACACTCGCCAATTTACAATCGGCTAATTACATGATCGTTTTTCAGCTGTCCGATTTTTCGGATGATTGCCTGCTTTGCCGTCAACGGGTCGTCAATGTCATAAACAGCCGACTCCATCGGGCAAAGTCCGTCACCACTGCGGTTGATGATATTGTCCGTCAGCGTTTCGTATTCGTATTCTATCCCGGAGCGTTCAAAAAGCTCTTTTGCCGGGCGGCTGAGCACCTGAGCGAATACACCCTTTGCTCCCATCAGCACATAAAGCATTGCCGCCGCCTTGCCGACGATCCTATCTGCCGCATAGATCTCAGATGCATCAGTGACAACATCACAAGTCTCCAATAATGGCTTGATTCCGCTGCCGTCACTGATAATTGTATCGCAGTCGGCGAGTATCACAAGTGAATGACCGCCGTTTTTCATTTTGTCCTTAGCATAAGTTATTTTATTCATGGCGTTTCAGATTCTCCACACGGTAAATGATAAGCGGAATAAGCACAAGCTGAAGCACAATGCCGAATATTCCCACGGGAATGCTCTTCCAGATAACCGCTGCTGCTATGGCATTATTGCCGAAGGCATAGACGGAGAGCAGTATCGCCCCGGCACGGACTGCTCTTCCGTCGATCTGGGTAGCAAGCACCTTCAAAGCAGTGGGCAGCTTGACATTTCTCAGCAGTCCTGATGCCAGTCCGTATATCAGAAGCTCGATCATCATAAACGGAAGCATGGCAGATGACGGCATTCCGGAAACGGCAAAGCTTATCAGCGGCGAGAGAAATCCTGCGATTGCTCCGACATAGGGTCCGGCAAGAAGTCCTGCCAGAATGATCGGAAGGTGCATCGGCAGAAAGGCTTCGCCAAGAGACGTTCCCAGCCCGGACACAGCTCCCATTGCATGGAAAAGCTGAGGCAGGGCTACTGCACCCGCAATGGCGGTGAGCGCAGCAAGAGACTGCACCCTGACAGACAGCTTTGGTTTTTCTGATACGATAGATGACATAATGGTTCCTCCTTGTGATTATATATTTATAGCTGATTGTAAAAGTCCAAAAATCTTCTGTTTATGCGGATAATCAGTATTGTAATTTACAATTTTTCTCCACTGCCATCCGTCATTTTCTCCGC
>CACWVH010000185.1 GCA_902764235.1 uncultured Ruminococcus sp. | reverse complement strand
GGGTGAACAACTTAAAAACCTGAAATGCATAAAACAACGCATTATCTCTGGGTTTTTCAGAACAATCAATAATGAGTTTCACGGATTCAGGTATTATTAATTCAATCGAACCTTATGTTTCTTCTGATGACATAGACAAGGGTGCCCGATGGAGTGTGGATATTGCCAAGGAATTAGAAGATTCAACTTTTGGTATATTATGTGTTACAAAAGATAACCTTGAGGCTCCTTGGCTATCTTTTGAAGCGGGTGCTCTTTCGAAAACAATGGAAAAATCTTTTGTTACACCATTTTTATTTGACATTAAGCGTTCTGAAGTCAAAGGGCCTATTTTACAGTTCCAATCCACTATCTTTGAAAAAGACGATATCAAAAAGATGGTTAAAACACTGAATAAGGCATGTGGTGATGCGGGCATTCCTGAGGCGCGTATTGATAAGTCATTTGAGGTTTGGTATCCAACGTTGGAAGAAGGATTAAATGAACTCAAAAGTTCATCTTCAAGTAATACCGAGACACAACAAACTGAAGAATCCATCCACGCATCTGAGATTCTTGAGGAAATTCTTGAACTATCTAGAGATAACCAAAAATTATTAAAAAATCCTGATACAAAAGTATATGAAGATATAGATAAAGTTAAGGAACTTCTTGAAAGTATAGATAGACGAAGTTCTATATCATATGATCAGAAAAGAATGAACAGAAAATATAGTACAATGCTTCTTGAAGATATTATGCATATGAGTGAAAGCAGAAGTTCTTACGGTTTTCTAATGACATTAAGTTTATTCAAGGACGATTTTCCTTGGATTTATGATATGGGGAAAGAATTGGTTGACATCTTAAAAGGTAAAAATAGTCCAGAAGATAAGTCGATGGCTATTAGAGACTTTAGAGAAATGGTTGATTACACATGTAGCCATCCTATGATGCGTGAAGTTTTTGGTCGTAGCAAAGGTGGTATGATGCTAATGAAAGAACTTCCGTATGTTTTAATGAAATATATGGATGATATGGCTGATAAATATGTAAATAGTTATCTTGCAAACTAACAAATAAAATGATTTTTAACTCTGATTGGTACCGTCTCTGTTGGATCAATCAGAGTTATTTTTATATGGTATTGTTATGTTTGATAAGTATAAAGATGGGGTGTAAAATTATATCCCAATATCTAATTTGTTTCTTGGATGTTTTGTTGTAAGTATTGTTTTTTGCTTGCTGATACTCGTATGTGTATAAATTTGCGTTGTAGTAATAGAACTGTGACCAAGCATCTGCTGGATATAACGGATATCAACATCTTCTTCAAGTAATAGCGTGGCAAATGAATGGCGAAATATATGCGGTGTAATGTGCTGAGATATCTGAGCATGCTCAGCGTAATCGCTAATCCTCACGAATTGAGAGTATCTCTTTCATCAGGTCAAAGGCTATCTGCCTGTCACTGCATACAATTATCGCTTTTTGTACTACATCGGGTTTTTCGGCACAAAGTGATTCATAATGGTCAATAATATCCTGAGCGAGCTTATGCAGGCGGTCGGGGTGTCCGAGAATTTTCCGCATTTTGCTCATTGCCCGTTTGCTTTCCTCTATCTGTTCGGGTGTAGAACCCTGCTCTGCACAGCGTTCATAATATTTCTGTATATCCTTTGCCTGTTCTTCAGAAATGATAACACGGGCAAGTCTTGGTTCATAAGCAATACGAACGGTTATACCATCATCGCAGGATTCTTTCATTGTATATCTGTCAACCTCTGCACCGAATACCATTTCTGTTGCATCAATGGGAGTTCCGGTAAAGCCGCAGTATGTCGCATTCGGAAAGCTTGTTCTGAGATAGTGTGCAAAGCCGTATGTGTTATAAACACCTGTTTCATCACGCTTTTCCTTTGCTCCGATACCTACCTGTGTGCGGTGAGCTTCATCGGAAATACAAACGATATTGCATCGGTCAGAAAGCAAGCCTGTTGATTCGCAGAATTTCTGTATTGTAGTAATATATACACCACCGCTGGGCTTATCCTTGAGGGTTTCAAGCATATCCTTACGGGTTTCTATACTACGTACATCCTCCTCGTGAAGATACTTTTTTGCTGTAACAAACAGCTCGGATATTTGTGTGTCGAGATCTTCACGGTCGGCAATAATAAAAACAGTAGGGTTTTTGAATGTATCGTTATCCCTTTGCAGAATAAGACGGGCAAGAAAAAGCATCAGATTCACAAGGCGGAACGCATCACGACTTCCGAGATAAAGAGGGGTTGAATTGATAAGCGAAAGTTTATTGATGATCTTTTTCATTTCCGCTTCAGACAGCCCTGTACTTTGGTAGCGATCGGAGAGATATGCCCGCAGATCGTCCGTCAGCAGAATATCCTCATACTGCCTGTGTATGCTCTCGCCGTTTACATAGGCATAGTTTTCCTGCCGGAAAAGCTATATTATGGCTTCTTCAAGTTCCGATTCGGTGAATTTATTTTTTCTATATTCTGTATTTCATCTTCTTTAATTTGCATCATCAACATTCTCCTTTGGAAGTGTCATTCCATCTTCACTAACCGCATGTTTAATAGCATCAACAAGGTATTTTAAATAAGGATCACTTTCAAATTTAAGTTTTAATTTCCTTTTCTTTGCTATATCAATTGTAGTCTGATATAAATCAGTGTCAAACATGTTTTCTTTATCGATTTTCTCTGAAATAATAGAAATAGATAGCAGAGAAGCAAGACATTGTGCTACAATTGCTTTCAATCCGCTTTTCCCACTTTCATCTAACATCAAGTTATACATTTTATAAGCTTTTTCGGCTTCGTTATAACCTTCAAAACTATTTTCTTCTTCTTCTGTTTGCTTATCAGCTTCAGCTATTTTTTCAGTAGTCAAGGAATTCTTTTCGCTATTTTTTATCTTTTTAGCATAATTAATAGCTTGATGAAACATACCCTTAAGAAAGCTCATAGCGATACAGTATTCCAATGTCCATCTTGGAGAAATAAAGCCCTCTATATATCCAACAGAATATTTTTGTTTTTTCTTTTTAACTTGTTCTTCTGATTCATCTTTTTTATCGCAGAAAGATCTTTCGTTGTCCTTATTTTTTTCGAATGGTTGCACATCGCAATCGGTTATAATCGATACAGGTATATCTATAGTTTGCGTAAGATTTTTTCGGAGAAAAATGCGAGAATATCTAAGAAAAGCTGTACTGCCTACATTAACAATAGATACACCATATTTTTCAAGTGGGTACCCCAGAATATCAGCAATAACAGGAATCAAAAGATTTTCAGCATCTCCCTCTACCATTATTACCCCTTTAGCAAAAAACAAATTAGCTTTTGTTGCATCAAGAAATCTTTGGAGAAATACTTGAAGAAAAAAGCGAAAACACCATCGAAAAGTATATGCGTGACATTAAGGCATTCTGGCAGTACGCAGGAACACAGGTGGTGACTAAAGAACTGGCGATAGCGTATAAGGAAAATCTGCTGTCAAATGAATACGCAGTTCGCAGTGTCAATTCTATGATTGCATCAATTAACAGCTTTTTCACCTTTGTCTGACTTCTCTTTGAAAAAGCCGTGTCTCCCGAACATCAAAACGGGAAACACGGCTGAATTATTATTCACTTTCGTCAAAGATAGCTATTTTATGTTTTTACTGATTTGAATATGTTTTGCCATCATTTACAATTGAAAGCATAATATCAGTGAAAACCGGATCAAACTGATTTCCTTTTCCGTATGTCAATTCGTTAATGATATACTCATGTGTAAAATTTTCCTTGTAGCACCTGGACGATGACATTGCATCATATGCATCAGCTACTGCAATAATACGTGCTTCCTCCGGAATATCAGTTCCGCACAGTCCGTCCGGATAACCATTTCCGTCATATCTTTCATGGTGCCACCTTGCGCCTATACCAAGACGAGGCATATCAGTGATATTGTTCAGTATCTCATA
>CACWVH010000184.1 GCA_902764235.1 uncultured Ruminococcus sp. | reverse complement strand
TGACCCCAGAGCGAAACGTAGTGAAGCGATAGCGCGTCGCGACACCGGCGGCACGCCGGCAAGATGACGGAAAAATGGCAAGCAAGACAGGTGCTGAGCTGTCAGGCGTTATTTATTCAGTTATTCCTTAATATCTGCTGAAATGCAAAAAGTCGATGAACCGGAAATTCATCGACTTTTTATACTATTAAAAGTTTTGTTCTTTGCTGCCTTTATGTCTGCAACAAGGGGACGCCCTCTTTCCCGGGGCGGCACTGAGCCTGTGCATCCGAAAAAATTAGTATTTTTTCCCTGTCGGGGTTTCCCGACCTCTTCAAACACAGTCCACCGGACACCCGCACCCTTTGATCGCTCAAGCCTTTGAAAAAGCCCAGCGAAACTTTATTTTTCAGTCATTTAATTAGTATAATATATCATGCAAGCTCAGAAACAGTGCTTTTAAGCTGCTCAGTCTTGTCGGTTTTTTCCCATGCAACACCGAGATCCTCTCTGCCCATGTGACCGTATGCAGCGAGCTGCCTGTAGATCGGTTTTTTGAGGTCAAGGTCTCTTATTATTGCGGCAGGTCTGAGGTCAAATACCCTGCCGACAGCCTTTGAAAGGATATCATCAGAAACCTTGCCTGTTCCGAAGGTATCCACCATTATGGAAACGGGTCTTGCAACACCGATGGCATAAGAAAGCTGTATCTCGCATTTGTCTGCAAGACCGGCTGCAACTACATTCTTAGCGGCGTATCTTGCTGCATAAGCGGCGCTTCTGTCAACCTTTGTCGGGTCTTTTCCTGAGAACGCTCCGCCGCCGTGGCGTGAATATCCGCCGTAGGTATCGACAATGATCTTTCTGCCTGTAAGCCCGGTGTCCGCAGCAGGTCCGCCGAGAACGAATCTTCCTGTCGGATTTACAAGAAATCTTGTTTTTTCATCCATAAGCTCAGCAGGGATGACAGGCTTTATTACATTGGTGATAAGATCCTCACGTATTCTGTCGATAGAAGCATCCTCAGCGTGCTGAGTTGAAATAAGAACGGTATCTATTCTTACAGGGCGGTTGTCGTCATATTCCACAGTAACCTGAGTTTTTCCGTCGGGACGAAGGTAGGGGAGAGTTCCGTTTTTTCTGACCTCAGCAAGACGCTTTGCAAGCTTGTGAGCCAGAGAGATCGGCAGCGGCATAAGCTCCGGAGTTTCATTGCAGGCGAAGCCGAACATGATACCCTGATCGCCTGCACCGGTAAGGTCAAGCTGGTCAGAGTTATTGTCCCTGTATTCAAAGGAATTATTGACACCCATGGCGATATCCGGTGACTGTGAGTCGATTGAGGAGATCACCGCACAGGTGTTGCCGTTAAAGCCGCATTCCGGACGATCATAGCCGATATTATTGATAACATCTCTTGCAACTCTGTCGATATCGGCGTAGCATTCTGTTGTGATCTCACCCATTACATGAATAAGACCGGTTGTTGCACTTACCTCGCAGGCAACATGAGCCTCGGGATCCTTTTCAAGAATAGTATCAAGTACAGCGTCAGAGATCTGATCGCATACCTTGTCGGGATGTCCCTCTGTTACTGATTCTGATGTAAATAAAAATTTTGACATATTTTTCTTTCCTTTCTTTCCTTTTTTTTAATAAATAAAAAATACCGCACGGCAAACCGAGCGGTATAAATTATTATAGCTCATCTTTCGGTCTTGCCGCAGGATTTAGCACCTTGCTCAAAGAGTAGGTTGCCGGACTTCACAGGGCCTGTTCCCTCCGTCACTCCGGATAAGTTTTATTTATGTGTCAATTATAACACCTATTATTCTATTTGTCAACCGGCGACACGAAAATCAACTTTTTCAGAAAGAAATATTATTCAACCTTTTTTCTTACATTTTTCCTGCATTTGAAGCGAAATGCAGGGGCTTTCCGGTCGCCCCCGCACCCCTTCGGTATCAAAAAAGATAAAATATATGAGAAGATTTTAAAAATAGATTTCCGTGACTGAAATCCATGGAAATCAATTTTCTTAAAAGAAATATTATTTACCTTTTTTCTTACATTTTTCCTGCATTTGAAGCGAAATGCGGGGGGGCTTTCCGGTCGCCCCCGCACCCCTTCGGTATCAAAAAAGATAAAATATATGAGAAGATTTTAAAAATAGATTTCCGTGGGCGCCGGCGTGCCGCCGGTGTCAATTTCGCGGAGGTCGCTGCGCTCTTACCCACTATCCGATACTGTCGAAGCCGCAGTTCAGGCTTTCTTCTGTCGTAAACTTTTATGTCGGCTGATTATAATTTCCTCAAAACTCCCACAAAGTATTTACGGGCAAAATTGGCGGCATGTAATTATTCAGAATCAACGGAAACGCTCACTTCGTTTGCTCAGTGAATAGTGAAAAATATTTAGCGTACAGCTGTACACTCCCTCAGTCAGCTTCGCTGACAGCTCCCTCGGAGAGGGAGCCTTTATTCAACATAACAAAGCCGCTCACGCTCACACAAAACTAACCGTTGCTACGAAAATAAGCGAGCACGCCGCAGGCAGCGCAGCGTGGGAAAATGAGTGCGGTAAGCGAGCACGCACACCGCAGGCGGTGGGCAGCGCAGCGGGGACGGGGTGGAGATAAGGAGGAGAGATTTCCAAAGAGAGGAACCTTAAGAGGAGGGGCAGCGCCCCTCCTCTTAAGGTTCTTCTCTTTGGCTGCGTCCGCATTCTGCGTCCGCCATCCTCCGACAGCAGCGGTCAGAAAAAATGAAAAAGCACACTGCCGCATTTTCCTTAATCAGCATAAAATAAGTATGGGTCCTGAATATTGAATCGCAGATTTGTAATGTAAACCTACATCAGGACTCTCTATATTATCCGATCAGACCTTTTCCGGCTCAGGATATGAAACGCCGAAGGTTTCTGCTGTTACAGTTTTCATCACCTGAGAATCAAGAGGCTTGTCTCTCATGTCTGTGTCAGCCTCAGCGATAGCATTGACGACCTCCATACCCTCAATGACCTTTCCGAAGGCAGCATATTCACCGTCGAGATGAGGTGCAGCCTTGTGCATGATAAAGAACTGTGAGCCTGCTGAATCGGGGATCATCGTTCTTGCCATGGAAAGAACACCTTCTGTATGCCTGAGATCATTTTTGAAACCGTTGTGTGCAAATTCACCCTTGATATGATAGCCGGGACCGCCTGTACCTGTGCCGAGGGGACAGCCGCCCTGAAGCATAAAGCCGTAGATCACTCTGTGAAATGTAAGTCCGTTATAATAGCCCTTGTTTACAAGGCTGAGGAAATTGTTGACCGTGTTGGGTGCGATTTCCGGATAAAGCTCTGCCTTGATAATGCTTCCGTTTTCCATTGTTATTGTTACAACAGGATTCTGTGCCATAAAAAAACCTCCGTTTATTGTCCGTTGGACATAGTTACAAAACTATATTACTATATTCAAGCACAATAATCAATCAAAAACAAAATATTCGGAGATTTAAACAAACCTGAATCCGTGAAATTGAATTAAATCGTTTTTTTAAACCTTCCGGGTTTTCATTTTAGTTAGGCGGCAGGCGTGCTGCGCACGCCTGCCGCCGT
>CACWVH010000183.1 GCA_902764235.1 uncultured Ruminococcus sp. | reverse complement strand
GGGACGGCGGCAGGCGTGCTGCGCACGCCTGCCGCCTGGCTGAAATGAAAACCCGGAAGGTTTAAAAAAAGATTTAATTCAATTTCACGGATTCAGGGAATAGTGAATAAATAATAATATTTGTGTACAGCTGCTTCACTGTTTGACCGAAAGTAAACAGCGGAACACAAATTTCAGAATCAGCGAAACGGAGTTGCTCACCCTCACACAAAACTAACCGCCGCCACGAAAGTAAGCGAGCACGCCGCAGGCAGCGCAGCGTGGGAAAGCGAGTGCAGTAAGCGAGCACGCACACCGCAGGCGGTGGGCAGCGCAGCGGGGTGGGGTGAGGTTAAGGAGAGAAGATTTCAAAAGAGGAGAACCTTAAGGGGAGGGGCGTCAGCCCCTTCACTTATGGGTCTTCTCTTTTGCCGCGTCCGCATCCTGCGGACGCCTGCGAATAAACCAGCGGCACGTAAAAACTCTGAATCAGCGTTACTAAGCAGCTCATGCTCAGACAAATTCACTCTGATACTAATCTTCATTAAACAACAGACCTTGCATTTTATTTTTTCAGACGCATAGATAAGCTTTGAAGCAAGGATTGATTTTTTCTTTGATATAAAGTAGTCTGCTTTCTATCAAAGAATAGTATCAGTTTTTTAGTATTCAATTTTTCTGTCCCGAACCTTACGATCATTAAAACCATAATTTCATCCTTTTTTATGAGTCCCGATATATAAAATGTTGTAATACGGATTTGTTATTATTTTACAAAAAGTCAGTGTTTATGTGAAATATAACTAACGAAGTGTTGATATTGGCAGAAAAAAATATTATAATTATAAAAAGCGCTTGCAAATACTTTTATGTCTGAAGATCAGAGTATTATGTAAGGGGATAATCAGAACAGAAGAAAAACGGAGATGAGTCAGATGAAAAAAATATGGAAGCGAACACTCGCACTGATGCTTGCCGCAGCAGTGACCTGTCCGGCGGCGGTGCTGACGACAGCTGCTGCCACCCCGACAGATTCAAAATATATAACCTTTGATGCGTATTCTGCTGATAAATCATTTGTCGAAAACAACAGAGGTGCGATCGACGCCCTTGCAGAGGGTATGCTGAAAAGGCAGGGAACGGTTGATGTCTCAAAGTATAAGGTCAGCCCACAGTATATAAGCGCCTTATACAGCGCAGCGCTTGCAACACATCCGGATGTGTTTTTTGTGGACAGATACTCAAGCTTCAGCTGTGCGTCATATTATCAAGGAAATAATGTTTATATACAGTCTGTATCTGTTCCGTATATAAGCGTCAGCGATGATGAAGCGGCATCAATGCTTCAGGAATTCTATGATGAAGCAGATCACTATCTTGAGCTTGTCAGCGATGAGCTGTCAGCGTGCAGGGATGAATTTTCAAAGGCAGTCGTACTGCATGATGAGATCGTTCTTGATGCACATTACGTACTGGAAAATTCAGATTATAATTTCCTTGTAAAGAAATACGGGCTTTGCGAAAATTATTCAAGAGTCTATGCATATCTTCTCAGTCAGGTGGGAATATACAGTGAGATCGTGGACTCGGATTCAATGGGACATGAATGGATGATGGTACGTCTTGACGGCAATTATTATCATGCTGACGTTACATGGGATGATCCCACTCCGGATTCTCCGGGTTTTGCAAGACACCAGTTTTTCCTTTATAGTGATGAAGGCATAGCAAATGCAGATGCAAATAATCCGCATGAAGGCTTTACTACAATAAATACAGCGTCCGATCATTTTGACAATGCCCTGTTCCATGCATACAATTACAAGATGTGCAAATTGGATGCGGATAAGACAGAATTCTATACTGTTGCAAATACAAAAACATCAAAAGGCTACGGCACGATCGTGAAATATGATTATACTACAAATGAAGAAACGACTGTCCGGGCAATAAACGATTACTGGAGAGTTGTGGGAAACGAGAATTCATTCTGGCAGGGCGCTTTTTCAGGTCTTGATACCATATGCGGAAGGCTTGTATATAATACACATGACAGTATCTGTTTGTTTGACCCTTCCGATAATACGGTCAGAACGCTCAGCACTATCCCGTCAGGCAGTGACAAATATTATTACGGCGTCAGGATCAGAGATAACAAGCTTTACGGCATATTGTCAGAAAGTCCCAAAGAGTCGGGAACAGAGACCTATATAATGGATATTGCTGCAAAGGTTACCTTTGACAGTGACGGCGGCAGCAATGTTGCACAGCAGACGGTTATCACCGGTGAAGCAGCAGTCGCTCCTGAGGCTCCTTCAAAAGCAGGATATTCCTTCAAGGGCTGGACTCTTGACGGAGAGGATTATGATTTCAGCAGTGCGGTAAACGGCGATATCACACTTAAAGCAAAATGGGAAAAGATAGATTCAGCTTTGATTACCGGCTCGAGTCTGTCGCTTGAGGGTGAGATCGGCATCAATTTCTATGTGGAACTCGGCAGCGGCGCAGAGGACAGCGGTTATTATGTAAAGATGACAGGTCCTGAAGGAGAGACTACCGTTCCTGTAACAGCAGAATGTCTTGCACTGTCCGGCGACATATATAAATTCACATACAGGGTCACAGCAAAGCAGGGCGAAAAGGATGTTACAATTTCCATATATGACCCCGAGGGCAATGCGCTTACGCTTTATAAGCCTGACGGTCAGACCTCTTATGACGGAAATGTCTATACATACAGCGTAAGAGACTATATAGACCAGGTAAAGACTGCACCGGCAGACAGCTATACCGGAGAGGTCGTTGATCTTGTAAAGGCAATAGAGGATTATACGACCGCATCCGCAGTTCTTTTCGGAGATGATACAGTCGAGGCAAGCTCAAACAATAATCTCAACACTGTTACAAAAGAATCTGTTGAAGCCTACAGGCTTGAGTCACAGGGTGAAGCTCCGGCAGAAATAGAAATGACAGGCTATTCGCTTGTACTTGATTCCGAAACAAGGATCAAGCTGTATATGGCAACAGATAACAAGGATAACTGTGTTGCTGTGATAGATGATGAAGCAGCAGAGCTTAAAGAATCAGGCAGCTATTATTATGTTTCTGTTGACAATATATCGGCAAAGGATCTTGATGAAACTCACACTCTTTCAATAAACAACGGAGCATATACATTAAAATTCAATGCACTTTCCTATGTTTACACAGTGCTCAGCGCATATGAAAACAAGCCTGCAAAGGCAAAGCTTTGCAATACAGTCCGTGCACTCAAGCTTTACCATGATGCAGCAGATGCATATTTCAGAAGTAAGAACAGCTGATAAATACTGAAAAGATGAGTAAAGCAGGGAACCGCTGATGTGTAATCGCACAGGCGGTTCCTTGTTTTTGTTTTTCAGTCCTGGGATTAATACTATTTTTTGATGGAAAGTTGACTACTTTATATCAAAGAAAAAATCACTCCTTGCTTCAAAGCTTATCTATGCGTCTGAAAAGCGTCTGAAAAAATAATAATGCAAGGTCTATTACCTGAATCCGTGAAATTGAATTAAATCTTTTTTTAAACCTTCCGGGTTTTCATTTTAGTTAGGCGGCAGGCGTGCTGCGCACGCCTGCCGCCGTCCCC
>CACWVH010000182.1 GCA_902764235.1 uncultured Ruminococcus sp. | reverse complement strand
ACGCGGCAAAAGAGAAGACCCATAAGAGAAGGGGCTTACGCCCCTCCCCTTAAGGTTCTCCTCTTTTGAAATCTTCTCTCCTTAACCTCACCCCGCCCCGCTGCGCTGCACACCGCCTGCGGTGTGCGTGCTCGCTTACTGCACTCGCTCGGTGCGCTGCGCTGCCTGCGGCGTGCTCGCTTACTTTTGTAGCGTCTGCTGGTTTTGTGTGAGCGTGAGCGGCTTCGTTTCGCTGATTCAGAAATTTGCGTTCCGCTATTAACTTTTGCCTGAATCCGTTCAGATAGGCGGCAGGCGGCGGCAATCCGCCGCCTGCCGCCGTCCCCTGAAGTCTCCCCCTTCCCTTTGGGAAGGGGGACGGGGGGATGGGCTGAACAACTTAAAAACCTGAAATGCATAAAACAACGCATTATCTCTGGGTTTTTCAGAACAATCAATAATGAGTTTCACGGATTCAGGTTTTGGTTAAACGCTAAAGCAGCAAATACGCAAATAATTAATTCCTAAGTCCTCATTCCAAATTATCTGATGTTTTGCTGGAGGAGGCGGATAACGCTTTTCATTTCTTCTTTAGGGATTATACCGACAAAGCCGTCGTCGATCTGAGCTTCTCCCATAAGGAAGGGTCTTATCCATGCGCTGATGATGATAACATGATCCTGGGGTACATCTATGCGGATATACTTTGGTGCAGTGAGAAATCCCATTCCCCAGCGCCAGACATTTTCATTTTTTTCAATCTTGTTTTTGAACCCATGCTGAGTGAGTATATATGTGATATTGTTGAGTGCCTGATTTGTGTCATAGACATTGAACTGATAAAAGCTTCTTGACATATTTATCCTTCTTCCTTTCTTTTACCTGAATCCGTGAAATTGAATTAAATCTTTTTTTAAACCTTCCGGGTTTTCATTTCAGCCAGGCGGCAGGAGAAGCTGCACCTTATGGGTGAACAGCTTAAAAACCTGAAATGCATAAAACAACGCATTATCTCCGGGTTTTTCAGAACAATCAATAATGAGTTTAACGGATTCAGGGTTTATATAGCAGCTGATTGTAAAAGTCGGAGATCTTCTGTTCATGCGGATCTTTCTCCGCTTTTCAAAGCCTTTCGGGTTTTGGCGAGGTGTCCGACATTTTACAATCGGCTATTTTATATAAGGAATCACTGATGAAACTCTCAGTAAATACCCTGCACGACCACCTCGCCGGAATTTATCAGGTGTATCTGTCCGTTTTCATCCTGCACCTCAAGCTCTCCGCCCGGTGTGATACCTACTGCTGTTCCCTCGAGCGTAATACCTCCGTTTGTTGTGCTGACCTGTCTGCCGACAGTTGCACAGAGATCAGCAAAGCGCCCGCTTTCCTCCGGAGTGAAGCCGGCAAGAAATTCAGCTGCCGCTGTATCAAGGTTTTTCAGAACACAGGTGAAAAATTCATTCCTGTCTATCCTTCTTCCCAGCTCAAGGCGCAGTGAGGTTGCCTTATGTCTGATATCCTCCGGAAATTCCTCGTGATTCACATTGATACCGATACCGATAAGCACACAGTCGATACGGTCCGACTGTGCGGACATCTCCGTCAGAATTCCGCAGAGCTTTTTATTCCCGACTATTATATCATTCGGCCATTTTATCCTTGCATCAAGTCCCGTATATTCCCTCACTGCAAGGCATACTCCATAGCCTGCCGCAAGCGTTATCGCCGCTATATCTCCCGGCGGCAGCTCGGGGCGCAGCAGCACCGTGAAATATATTCCGCCGCTGTCAGAGCTCCATGCCCTGCCGAGTCTGCCCTTGCCGCCCGTCTGCTTTTCCGCAGCTATCACAAGACCGCTCGGCTCACCGTTTCTGGCTCTGCGCTTGACCTCATCGTTTGTGGAGTCCACAATTTTCATAACCTCTATTTTTTTGCCGATGAGACTTGTTCCAAGTCCCCGGGCGATCTTTTCCGCATCAAGCAGGTCCGGCTTTTCTGTCAGGCGGTAGCCTCTGTTTGTAACGGATGCTATCTTATAGCCTTCTTCACGGAGTGCGTTGATATTCTTCCATACAGCTGTCCTCGAAACGCCGAGCATCCTGCTCAGCTGCTCACCGGATACAAAGCCGTCCGTGCCTTCAAGCACCTTCAGGATCTTCTGTTTCATTTTCCCCTCCGGCTTTATACAGACCTTTTTTCTCAAGAGTTTTCTCAAGCCCGGCAACCAACTGACCAAGATCCTCCTGCACGTCTGAGGTATTGCTGAATATATCGGCAAAGAGCTTTCTGAGTCCGTCCTCGAAATTCTCCGGCAGGACAGCACATTGCTTTTTACAAATATCAATAAGCTTTTTCTCCCCGGGATGGGTCATTTCATTCATTGCGAAGATAACATCAAAATATGACTCCATAAAAGCTGCTGTACGATGGTTCACACTGACGATATCATCCCGTCCGAGAGCCTTCATTATCTGTTTGTCATATGACGGGAGAAAGCCTGAAAGAAGCTTCATATTCCTTTCGATGATATTATTCCTCAGCTTTTCGGGATAGGGTATCGTATACTGCTTTTGCAGCCTTTCATAACTGCCGTTTCTGTCAAAGAGTATCTGCGAGCGGATAACATTGTGCCAGAAGCAGGTAGTATAGCCGTTGAAGGCTCTTCCCTCGTCCACCACAGCTTTCAGATACATTTCAAGCTCCTTCATTCTGCGGAAGATTATATCCGCATATGTACCTCCGATGAACACGCAGTTATCCTCATATTCAAAATAATGATTTCCTGTTTCAAAACGGCTGCAATGTGTTTCATAGTAAGCCGTTCTTCTTTCCTCCGGTATATCATCGGTAACATATACATATATATCATAGTCTGATCCGGTGTCAAAGCATTCTCCCGAGCGTGATCCGCCGAGTACGACTGACTCTACCTCATCCCAGGAGCACAGCTTATCCACAAGTGCTTTTATTTCTTCGTTCATTAATATCACTCCATACTTCAGAAATGACGCTCTGCACAGCAAAGCGTCATCAATTACATAATAATTCTTTTATGCCCTTTACAGCCTGAAGCCCTGCCGCTGAAATGCGCTATGCTTCATTCTGTCTGCAAGATCACATATCAGTCGTCGTTTGCAGCTTCTGTATCGTCAAGGCTGTGACGGCTGCGTTTTCTTTTGATATAGCTGACAGTTTCTGCTGCCCTTTCTGCAACGGTCTTGTCATCCTCAGCTTCATCACTGCTGTCCTGCGCTGCTTCCTGCGCTGCTTCCTCAGGAGCGTCCTCCTTTGTCACAACCGTCTCTGCATCCTCGGCAACTGCGATAGTGATGTCAGCATTTTCTTCCTCGGCATCTTCCTTTTCAGCTTCCTCAGGAGCCACGGCATATTCCGGTTCCTCATTTTCAGCCGGACGGAACATATCCACCGTATCACTGGGAGCCGCAGGTACACCATATACCTTTACATAATCATAACGAGCCTGAGCCTTCTTGAGTCTTTCCTCCGAAAATCTGATGACCTCGCAGATCTGACTCATATCATTATCCTCGGCAGTACCCTCAAGGATCTTGAAATACTGTTTGCCAAGAGCAATATATGCACGGTTTATAACATCTGTTTCTGTCTTAATAATAGCCGAAAGACGGTTGAGCTGTGCAAGCTGTCTGTTTTTTTCCACAAGAAGATCAACAGATGCTGCAAATCCCTCGCCAACCTTATCCAATAAATTCATAAAAAGGTCCTCCCCTCTGTTCATTAAGCCCGGATGTTTTTTCATACAAAGCCCGGTAGCTTTTCCGAAAAAAAATACATCTGTAAAATTATTATACTACATTCCGTTTCATATTTACAATACCTTTTATAATTTTTTTTCGTCGGCTCACTGCGTTCGCTCAGTGAATAATATTTGCGTACTTATCACTCTGACCTTTAACCAAAACCTGAATCCGTGAAACTCATTATTGATTGTTCTGAAAAACCCAGAGATAATGCGTTGTTTTATGCATTTCAGGTTTTTAAGTTGTTCA
>CACWVH010000181.1 GCA_902764235.1 uncultured Ruminococcus sp. | reverse complement strand
CGAGGACGCACCGAAAGGCTGTAAGATAAACGGTCTGACGGTATATCCGATGAGCCTTTTTGACGAAAAGCGTCTGACGGTAAAGTATGCTGTATGCGATTTCGGAACAGCTCCTGCGGAAAGGTCGGGAGATAATTACGACCGCTTTGTCAAGTCAGAAATAAAGATTTGTATTTGCAGTTTCAATGAATGGGATATTTGTACGCTTGCAGACTGGCTGAACTCGCCCTTGCCTTATATCAAGGAAATCAACTATATTTTCTTTCCTGTCAGCGAAAAAAGCTTTATCAAATTTTCAAAGCAAATGGCAAAGGGACATTGCAAGACTTTCCGCACGGAAAGCAGTCCCGATTATACACAGCCCAGTGAACTGAACAAGAACGTGTACTCACATATAATTAAACAGTACACGGACTTTGAGCCGGCAAAAAAACATTTCCCATTCAAAGGAAGGCAGACAAAATGAATTACTTACTTCTTATCTTTATAGCTGTGGATGCGGCACAATGCCTGTATATACGTTGGCTTAAAAAAGAGATTGCTTTGCGTGACGGCACATACAAGCCAAAGGAAAATATATTAAAGCGGATTTTCAGGAGAAAAAGTAAAAACAAAAACTGAACTGGGGCTTCAAGCCCCATAACCATTCAGAATAAGGAGCTTGCTTTCAGGGACGGCGAAGAAGCCAAAGACGATGAGCCTGTTATCAGAAGAAAACGCAAAGAAAACAGAGTGATAAAGCTGATAAAGGAAGTGTTTTGGATTTGAAATAAGTATGTATTATCTGAAGATAGTACAATAAAATGTATATACCCCAATTTCACATACTTGAAAAATCTGAACAACAATGATATACTATATGTGGTGTTACCTGACACTATTTCTTAATATATCTTGAATCACTCATCTTCATCGTCAGAAAAACAGTATCTTTCTGATTCCTCGGAAATTTCTTCATACGTTTGACGCAAATTATACAGATACTCTATCTTGCTTTCTGAACCCATCTCAAACACTGTACAACTTATGCCCGCTTTATAAAGCTCTTCGTATATTTTGATTATCAGGTTCAGACCATCGTCATCAACAGAATCACATTCATACAGCATATTATCATTCTGGACTTTAGCTTTGATTTCTGATATTGACGATCCCGTAAGATTTCTTACTATTTTTATTCCTTTTGCAGAAATCGTTTTATCAACCAGTTTGATTCCTATAGTATCATTATTCATATTAATTCTCCATTCTAAAATTCTATAACAAGTTTGATTGGTTTTCCAGGCAAGCTTAGTTTGTATTTACTACCATGCCAACCTCTTAAGTGTTCATTGAATGTTGCAGGATAGATTATTTCTCCTAAGTTTGCCAAATGAGGGTAGTTAGAGGCACTATAGCTGTGATGACCAACTATTATTTTTCCATTGAATTTTGGTCTTCTGTTTTGAATAATATCATTTTTTTGATCTTCCGTCCAGTTTCTTGTGCCTTTTTCTCCATTCAATAGTCTTGCTCTTTCTTGTCTCCAAAATCTTCTAACTCCTTCTTCTCGTCTTTTA
Organism: uncultured Ruminococcus sp.; assembly: GCA_902764235.1. Classification (GTDB taxonomy): domain Bacteria; phylum Bacillota; class Clostridia; order Oscillospirales; family Acutalibacteraceae; genus UBA1213. Next base: position 2,083 of record CACWVH010000181.1, on the reverse strand, counting down.
TTAAACCGTTTCGCCCATTCATACTGTTTGTATTCTGACTTGGTCGCCTTTCCGGAATCCACTTTCTTTTTCAACGCTTTCATTTTCTTGGCACTTGGGAGTTTATAAGGCAATGGATGTTCTCTCAAATCTAAGCCTTTTGTTCTTGAAGCTATAGTTTCAACGATTTCAGCGTATGCGGAATTTCTGACAGCTTCCTGAGTATTTCTGCAACCCTTAGTTCCTGAAAAAAGACCGCTATTACCCTTGCTCATACGCACGCCCCCTTTTCAAAGACACGAGCTGTACGGCTTGGATAAGACACGATTTCTATTCCTTTTTTACGAAGAAGATCAAAACAAGGATAATTAGAAGATCCGTAAGTGAGGAGGATCTTAGGATGCCGACGAATAACAGTTTCTTCCAGTCCCTCTTCAAAACGCTTGCGATCAACAAGCTTGCGGGGACTTCCGCCAACGGTTCCGATACAAAGTATATCATCAGACGGCAAACCATCCCATACATAATCGAAAGTTTCAAGTGTACCCCAACGACAATTATTTATGACCGCTATTCCTTGTTTACCCAACCAGTATCCGTATGCACGCATACGATAAATGTTATAAATTTTTACTGGCTCAGGGAAATCCTGACAAATACTGAAATCAGGTGTTATTGCACCTTCAAAGTGACGCAATACTTTCAGAACATATTTGTAATCCGTCCAGATGTTGTCACCGGTTCCAATTTCAGCATTGGGTCTGTCAAACTTGTAATCATCAACATAAAAGCATACGAACGCATCATAATGAAAGTTTTTGTTTCCACTTGCAATTGCAGCTTTATAAATCTGACGTGCTTCTACCCAATCAATGATTGCAGTCGGCAATTTCGTTGCAGTTGTTGGCGAGAAAGGAATATCATGATCATTCTGAGTGAAGTCCGCTCCCTCAACCATGAACGCATTCCATACATCTATAATGCCGGGACGGGTTGCTTTGATTATACTATTTTTGAACTGATTATTCAAGGCTTATCACCTCAATAGACTTATTTCGACTACCGGTTTCGATACGTCTATTTTACGGCAAACAGCTTTTAAACTCGTTCCTGACAGGTTCATGAGAGGTTCACAGAAAGTTCCAAATGTTTCAAAGGAGAATGGGATGTATAATATTGCAGAGTATCTTAAGATAATAAAAGGATCATGTATAAATACTCGGATTACCGATAAAAAGCTTTTCGAGCTTTTATTTGATCCGATAATTGAAGGTCTGAATATTAAAGGAAAGAACGACGATTTTTTGTTTTTTGAAAAATCTGTCCGATCCGAAATACTTCATAATAAACGTAATGTTCATAGTTCTTTACAAAGTGCTTTGGAAAGATGCGACAGCTATCAGGTGATAGAAGATAACTTTTCGTATTTAGCAGAAAATATTTTAGATCCGAATTGTATAGATGAAGCAGTCGAACAAATAAAAGAAATTATCAGAAAAGACACTTCTATCAATCCACAGCAGAAAACAATCATTGAGACATCAGATACTGTATGTTTTTTATCCGATGCGTTTATTTTGGCACTGAAAACGAATAATGTTATTACAAATTCGGATGACATTGTTTTATGGCAAAACGGTAATAATATACTTAATGCGGTTTATGGAGATATTTTTACATATGGATTTGATAACAGAAAGAACCATAATATTATAGTAATCCCTGTGGATACTACATTTGAAACTCATATATCAGGCATAAACGAAAAAAGCCAATTCCCATTAGTGTCGGAAAAAACTCTGCATGGCATGTGGCTGTCCAGAATGAAGAAATGCGGCTATTCTGAGGAGGATATTAAAAATCAGCTAAAAGACTGTCTGATGCAGCATCAGATTTCACCTTCAAGCTTTGACGATTGCTCAAAGTCTGATCATTATCCCTACGGGACAATTGCTCAGTTCTCTCATACTAAAAACTGTTTTTATCTGATTGCAATCTCGGAATACAGACCGTGCAAAAAGTCGCAAAGTCCGTTAAAAAATGGTACAATATTGATATAAAGCCAAACGGAGGAACGAAAGTATGGAATACAAGGAAGCAATGA
>CACWVH010000180.1 GCA_902764235.1 uncultured Ruminococcus sp. | reverse complement strand
CCTGAGCTTGCATTCTTTACGCCAAGCTTTACACTGAGTGTTGAAGAAGTGAAGCTTGTGTTTCCGGGATCAGCAGAAACGATAGCAGACTTTGCTGCATTGTAAACAACTGCGATACCTGTGTTACCGATCTGACCGCTGATCTGACCATTAGCTACTGTGAACTTGTTGCCTGTTACCTGGTCAACATAGTCACCTGCTGCCATCTTATTTGCCTTTACGCTTACCTGTTTTGAGCCGCCGCTGCAGTTTACAAGAACAACACCGGAGGTTCCGCGCTCATTGTAAGCAACATTATCTGAGCAGGCAATATATTCGGACTGTCCGTTGAAGTAGTTATGGAACTTATTTACCTCAGCAACTTCCTTATTGAAGCACTCTGTGGAAAGGATTGCACCGATATTACCTTTACGCCAGCCACCAGTACGTGCAAAATAAAGAGCTGTTGCCTTATTTCTGGAGCCTACGAGAGCCCAGGTCTTGTTGATATCGGAGTCTGAAACATAAGTAGATTCCTTACTGTCATTTGAATAAGTATCATGTGATTCAGCCCAGAGAACAGTTTTAGCTGCGCCTGCTCCGAGTTTATAATCACTTGTTGCTGCGCCGCTTCCGTTGTGACCTGCTACACAGCCTCTGATTTCGTTACCTGTTTTGTTATCAGTAACTGACATAAACTGGGTATACTCTGAAATCGCAGGACCGCCTGTTCCGTCAAGGATCTCACCGTAGCAGTAAAGACCGCTGCTGAATGTACCTTTTGTCTTATAGTAATTATAGGCTTCATTCAATACATTCGGCCAGAAATTGCCGCCTGCATTCTGAGTATCGTTCGGAACACCTATATGCTTAGCTGCATCGAAACGGAAACCGTCAGCGCCGCAGTCAATACATTCTCTGAGGTATGCCTTAACTAACTCCTGAATCTTCGTGTTTTCTGTATTGAGGTCAGGAAGACCGCCCATGCTGCCGTGTGTGATACTATAGCGGCTGCCATAATTGATCTCCTGGTTCCAGAGGTCGTGCCAGCAGCTTGAATCATCACGGATTTCACTCGGAATAGAAGCAGCCTTATCATATCTGGTATTATTTCCCAGGTGATTTGCAACTACGTCAACGATAACATGGATGCCATACTTATGAGCTTCCTGACACATTTCTGTGAATTCATTCTTTGTTCCCAAAGCGGAATTACCTGTGTTGTCGATAGTAAAGTTTGCCGGCTGGTAATAAAGCCACCATACATCGTTGCCCTTACCCTTTGTTGCCTCTTTTGCCTGCTGGATAACGGAAGTCTGAACTGAAGTATATCCTGCTTCTGCGATCTTTTTCATGTTATTCTTGATGTTGACGAAAGACCAATCCCATGCATGCAGAATAACGCCATCCTGGCAATTGTCCATCAGACCATAGTCGGAAGCAGCAGCATCAACTGGTGTAGATGTTGTGAGCACTCCGCCCAGACCGGTGAACGAGGTTACCAGCATTGCAGCCGAGAGAAATACACTGGCAACTTTTTTACCAATGCCGAAACGACTGTTCTGCGTTGTTTTGTTCATCGATAATCACTCTCCATTCTTTAATGATAACAAAACGTCTTTGCCTTCGAGTCTGGAAACTCCCCTTCTTTTAAAAAGTTGAAAATCGGCATAATAACCAATTTTTAACCTTTTGGCTCTGCAATTTAACCAAAGCCGAGGTCAACTTGCTGCTTTCACTCTGACTGCTAAGTAAAAAATGAGCATAATTAATATTTTCAGACTCTCTGTTATCTATATTTTAGCATTATTCAGGCAAAAAAGTAAAGCTTTTTCAGGCGCTGAAATTTCAGGAGCTTTAATTTTTCTTAAAAAAATAAATCATTTTAAGAAAAAAGTTTGACCTTTTGCATAATAATTTTAATCTTTTATTAGTTTTATTTACCATCTGATTTTAGCATTTTCGTTAATTTGCACATTTCACAAATTAAATCATAGGTAATTTCAACGTATTTTTATTTTAGCAATATATACAAAAATATTAAATAATGTTTGACGAGTTTTTGCCAATTTTAAGACATTTTTGTAAACAAAAAGAAGTAAAATTCTTACACTTATTTAAAAAGCTGAAAAAACATATCCGGCTGTACAACCGCAATGATCGTACAGCCGGATATTCAGTATTTTTTTATATTCACGCTGCCCTCAGCGCTGCCGGATCAGTCTGGGAGACATCGTCGGATGCCTCTGTGCTTTCGCCGCCTGAATCTTCAGCCTTGACAGCATCCTTATCCGTAAGCTGTCTTATGTGATAGCCCTTATCCTCAAGCAGCTTATAGATACCCTTGTCGCCGTAGAAATGAGCCGAACCCACTGCCATGAAAACAGTCTTTCCGCTGCTGATATATTCCTCTGCTTTTTCAGCCATTTTTTCATTCCTGTCATAAAGCATCAGGGTATTGTATTTCTCAAGAAGCTCCTCCTGTTCTTCTGTAAGCTCCTGCTCATCTGAGCCTTCCTCCTCAGAAGCAAGCTCCTCACCCTTTTTCCAGCTATCATAAAGCACAGTCAGCTGTTCTTTCATGCCATCAAGATAGTTTTCCTCCGCAGCGATCTCGTGGAAAAGAAAATTCTGTATTTCCTCCGGCATATCGCCGATCAGCTCCATCTGCTGCTGTGTGCCCTCAAGCTCAAGGATCTCCTTGCCTTCCTTTCCAGCACGGGAGATAAGCATATTATCAACGCCGTAGCTTTCACTCAGACCTGCCTCAGATGCCGCCGTAGTTTCCGCAAGGCTTGCCCACATCATAGGCTTGATATAATCGTACATCTGATTATAATACGGCGAGCTGCTGACGATGCTTTTCACCTTTTCATAATCATCCGCAGACACATGATCCTTTATTGTAGTTTTATCCGTATACATAAGCTTTGTCAGGCTCATTATATCTATTCCGCCGAGGGATATGTCACATTCAACAGCCACCGCATCACTTTGCGCAAATGCAGTTTCAAAATATCCCGGCATATGCATAACACTTTCATCTGCAAGGTGTATCGTTCCCATTGTGTACATTTTATTCCCTGCATCATCGGTTATTTCACAAACTCTCGGAGTTATAGAATCCACGGAGGATTCATCGGCACTGCTTTCATCAGCATAAGACTCTTGCTGTTTACTCTCCGTTTTGCTCTCAGCAGAGGGCTGTGCACTCTGAACGCTCTGAGAAGCGGTACTCTGCTGAGCAGACTTTTCTTCGGTCTTGTCATCATTTTTCGAGCAGCCCGAAAAGGCGCAGGCTGCCGTCAGAACGGCTGCCGCCGCAAAAGCACATATACGTTTGAATTTCATATCACACCAGACCTTTTCTAAATAATTGCACCGGACCTTCGTATTTCTTAACCCGAGTCCTGACCCTGAAACTTCATTTTTATTATAATACCCCATCCCTTCCTCCTTGTCAACCAATGTCATCAACTTAAGGTTTTCGGTCACTGCCTTGCGGCAGTGAGTGAGATTATCTGAGCGCCGCTGCAAGGGGACGCCCTCTTTCGCAGGGCGTCCCCTCTTCAAAAACAGTCCACTGGACTGTTTTTGAATTCACCCCCGGCACGAGCGATTCTCATGCAAAAGATTTCGCGCTCTGCGGAGCGCGACCAGGGG
>CACWVH010000179.1 GCA_902764235.1 uncultured Ruminococcus sp. | reverse complement strand
GTGAACAGCTTAAAAACCTGAAATGCATAAAACAACGCATTATCTCAGGTTTTTTCAGAACAATCAATAATGAGTTTCACGGATTCAGGTTCAAAGGTAAAAGACAAGTTTTCGGATGATGAAAAAACAGAGGAAATATGAACATAAGCTCCTGCCGGTGTTTATCTGGCAGGAGCTTTTCTATAACCTGAATCCCTGAAGTTAGTTGTAAGCTTACCGGTTTTTATTCTTTCCAGGCGGCAGGCGGCGGCAATCCGCCGCCTGCCGCCGTCCCCCAAATATCTCCCCCTTCCCATTGGGAAGGGGGACGGGGGATGGGAGAGATAAGCTGCACCTTATGGGTAAACAGCCAAATAACCTGAAATGCATAAAACTGCTCATTTATCTCCGGGATTTTCATAGCAGCCAAAAATGAGTTTCACGGATTCAGGTGTGATTTATGAATTATCTGTTATTTATCATTTCCGGATACATATCGTGATGTGCAAGTCTGTCCCATGCAAGGCTCTCCCATTTTGTGCCGGGTCTGCCGTAGTTGCAGTAGGGATCAATGGAAATACCGCCTCTCGGAAGAAACTTTCCCCAGACCTCGATATATTTAGGATCCATCAGGCTTATAAGATCCTTCATTATGATATTGACGCAATCCTCGTGGAAATCGCCGTGGTTCCGAAAGCTGAAAAGGTAAAGCTTGAGAGATTTGCTCTCAACCATTTTTTCACCGGGGATATATGAAATATATATTGCTGCAAAATCGGGCTGTCCTGTTATCGGGCATAGGCTTGTAAATTCAGGACAATTGAATTTTACAAAATAGTCGTTACCCGGGTGCTTATTCGGGAAAGTCTCCAGAACAGACGGGTCATAATCAGACTTATATTTTGTATTATTATTTCCTAAAAGTGTGATATCTCCTCTTTCGCTTTTGCTTCTTCCTTCCATTTCTCTGCTCCTTTTTTCTCTGTAGCTTCAGCCGTTTGTAAAAGTCAAAAATCTTTTGTTTATGTATGTTTTTGAATTTACAATTATTCATTTTCCCCGTTTTTCAAAGATTTTCAGGCTTTTGACCAATGGCGTCAATTTAAGGTTTTATACCTTGCTGCCTTACGGCAGCAAGGCAAGAATCTTCATATCTGCTACAAGGGGACGCCCTCTTTTGCGGAGCGATTCTCACGCTAAGGATTTCGCGCTCTGCTGAGCGCGACCAGGGGCGCCGGGTCTCACCTGCCGGTTCGGTCGGTGCTTCTGCACCCCGGAGGGCACTTCCTTCGGGCGCCTTCGGCAGAGGTGTCCACCGGACACCCGCACCCCCTGGACCCTGCCGCCTGTAAAACAAAAAGCCGATGGAATTATCAAAAATCTTTTCGACAATTTCACGGATTAAGGATTCTTTGAAAATACCGGTTTATTATTCTGCTCATCAGCTGTTCTTGAGTGCCGGGTCTTCAATACCGTTGAGCCTGAACGCCTGTGCTCTGTCACGGCAGGTACCGCAGACTCCGCACGGACGCTCTCCGCCCTCATAGCAGCTCCATGTCATTTCATACGGAACATTCAGCTCAAGTCCTCTTTTTACTACCTGTGCCTTATTCATACCGATAAACGGTGCAGTGACAGTCAGAACATTTCCGCTGCCAAGATAAATAGCCCTGTTTATAGAATCATTGAATTCACTGCTGCAATCAGGATAGGCATTTCCTGCCGCATCATCGCTGTGTGCGCCGTAAAATATCTCCGTGCAGCCGTTTGACAGTGCTATGCTTGCCGCACAGGATAAAAACAGTCCGTTACGGAAGGGAACATATGTCGAAACAGGTGCCCCCCCTGTCTTTCTGATCTGCTCGTCATAGCTTTCCTTTGGTATTTCCTGATCCGAGCCTCTGAGCAGAGAACAGCTGCTGTCCTCAAACATAACAGAAAGGTCTATCTCCCTGAGCTTTACTCCATAGTATGCGGCGATCCTTCTTGCAGCCCCGATTTCCCTGCTGTGCTTTTGTCCGTAGCTTACAGACAGCGCAAGAACCTCGTCTGCCCCATATTTATCTATTGCGGCTGCAAGGCAGGTCGTACTGTCAACTCCGCCGCTGAATAATACAAGTGCTTTCATATTTTTCCTCCTGATATTTTTCATACGCCCCGCTTATCGGGATGCCATATGTATTTATGAAGCTGAAGCTGAAGTCTGACCTCGTTGAGTCTTTTTTCCTTCATAAATTCCACGATCCTTTCCGGCTCTATCTCTCCGAAAACAGGACTGATATATATATTGCATTTTCCGATAAGAGAATATTTTTCAATTATCCCTGCTGCCCTTTCAAGATCGGCAATGCTTCCGCTGACAAATTTTACTGTATCATCCTTATTGAGATAAGCGAAATTATCACAATCCATATATTTCTCCATACCGCTTGACGGGAGCTTGTAGTCCATTGTAAAAACAGGTCTTTTCTTTAGCCCTGCAAGCTCAGACAGCCTTATGCTGCCGTTTGTTTCTATTTCAACACGGTTTCCCTGTTCCGTAAGCAGGCTGATAAGCGACCCGATATCCTTCTGAAGAAGCGGCTCTCCCCCTGTCAGAGTAACATTTGTAACGCCGCTGCTTCTGACAAGCTCTGATATTTCCTCAGCGCTCATCATTCTTACCGGTGCACTGTCATCTGCTGCCCACAGCGTATCGCAGTAGGAGCATCTCAGATTGCAGCCTCTGAACCGTATGAACACTGCAAGCTCTCCTGCCCTTGTGCCTTCGCCGTTTATGCTTACAAAGCTTTCTGCAACCGGAAACATATTCAGTCCTCCTCATAAAAAGCGCAGTTCTTCGGAGTTTCATACACTGCGACACTTCTGACTGGTATTCCGCAGTCTTTTAAAAGTCCGTAAAAATGTCTGGCAAAGTTTTCCGCAGTAGGTCTGAAATCCACTTCAATAAGTCTGAAGCCTTCCTCATTCATTGCCTGCAAAGTTTTTTCTTTAAGGCTGCCGCTTTCATAGATCAGGGCATGGTCAAAGCTGTCTGCTATTTTTCTGACAGCCTTTTTCAGATCGCCGAAATCCATGAGCATACCCTTTTTTGTTCCGTCGGCAATAAGCTTTTCACCTGCTGCCTGCACCTCTATTACCCAGTGATGACCGTGAATATTTGCGCATTTCCCCTTATAGCCTGAAAGAAAATGTGCGCTGTCAAAGGAAGCCGAGCTTTTCAGATAATACATGATCCACCTCTAAAAAAACAGCGTCTGCCGCAAAGCAGACGCATCCGTTAGTCTATCATACCTACTATGCCGCCGCAAGCGCAGCCGGCAGAATAAATACATTGAATACAGGGCATTTTTCAGAAATCTGTCTGAAGCTATACCCCATCGGAGCACAGAAATACTCCTTGGATGCCCTGGTTTTTTTTAACGACAGGATGGCGCAAACGAACTGTCGGGAAATCTCTTTCCTATATCAACTGAATCTATTATACCACATTCTTCTCACTTGTCAACCAGCAGCGGAGTGCCTCCTACGGAAATCAATTTTCTTAAAAAGAAATATTATTTAACCTTTTTTCTTACATTTTACCTGAATCCGTGAAACTCATTATTGATTGTTCTGAAAAAACCTGAGATAATGCGTTGTTTTATGCATTTCAGGTTTTTAAGCTGTTCACCCATA
>CACWVH010000178.1 GCA_902764235.1 uncultured Ruminococcus sp. | reverse complement strand
TTTTGAAGGAGCTATAATCAACTGACATAAAAGTTTTGGTCAGAAGAAATCAGAGCCGCGGGAATAAAAGCGGAAGTTCTGAACCCAGAGCGCAGCGTATGCGGAGCGATAGCGCGTCGCGACTCCGGCGGCACGCCGGCGGTTTGACATGGGAGGGGATTTTTGATAAAATAGATGATGTATAAATGTTTGTTTGCTGTGAATATGGTGTGAGCAGACAGTAAACGGCCGGCAGTACGGACAGGAGGATGCTGTGACCGGCTGAAAAAATGAATAAAAGGAGATTATAATTATGGAAAACAAGGATATTATTGAGCTTACAAGGGATGTGGGCAGACAGCTTCAGAAGGAAGAGGCATATATTGCATATCAGATGGCAAAGCAGGCGGCTGATGAGGATCAGGAGCTTCAGAAGCTGATAGAGGAATTCAGCAATATCCGTGACGATATCGACAGAGAGACCTCAAAGGACGAAAAGGACAGAAATAATGAGCAGATCAGAAAGCTCAATGAAAATATGCGCAAGGTCTATGCAAAGATAATGACAAATGAAAGAATGATGAACTATAACGATGCAAAGGATGCTTACGATGTTCTTATGGCACGTATCACAGCAATAATCAAGCAGTGCTCAGAGGGTGAGGATCCCGATACTACTGATTATCTGCCCTCATGTACAGGCAGCTGCGGTACCTGCGGCGGTTGCGGCTGATGAGTAAAACCGGTTGCTGATGTCTGTACCTGTATGAACTGTTTATCGCACAATGTTATTTAAGGAACAGGAGAAAAGGAAATGAAGGAAAAGCAGGAAGCCCTGTCACCGCTGATGCAGCAGTATCTGGGCGTAAAGGAACAATATAAGGATGCCATAGTATTCTTTCGTGTCGGTGATTTTTACGAAATGTTCTTTGACGATGCAAAAACTGCGTCAAGGGAGCTTGAGCTTACCCTCACAGGAAAGGAATGCGGTCTTAAGGAGCGTGCGCCTATGTGCGGCGTACCGTTCCACAGCTATGAAACATATGCTGCAAGGCTTATCGCAAAGGGCTATAAGGTTGCAGTATGCGAGCAGACAGAGGATTCCTCAAAAACCAAAAAGCTTGTCAGACGTGATGTTATCCGTGTGATAACCCCCGGAACTGTCATGGAGCAGAGTATGCTCAGTGAGGGCAGCAATAATTTTCTTGCCTGCGTTTTTACAAAAAAGGCTAAGACAGGACTTGCCTTCTGTGATGTTTCGACAGGTGAGCTTTTCGCTACAGCTGGGGAAAGTGACGATGCGGAAAATCTTATAAAGGATGAGCTGCTGAAGTATTCTCCCAGCGAGATCATAATCGGCGGCGATACGGTGAATTTCAGCTCTCTGGGTGCCTTTATCAAGGATAAGCTTTCAGCCTGCGTAAATATGCTTGATGATGAGGATTTTTCCTACAGCGACGCCTGTGACAGGATAAAAAAACAGTTTGCAGGCAAAACACTTGAACAGCTTGGTCTTGACGATAAGCCAACGGCAGTTTCAGCAATAGGCGCACTGCTGCTATATCTTTCAAGAACACAGAAGGGCGGTCTGCAAAGAATATCAGAGGTTGAAGTGTACAGCGGAGAGCAGTATGTTCATCTTGATTATAATACACGCCGCAATCTTGAGCTGACAGAGCCGCTGAACAGCAAAAATAAAAATGCATCCCTGCTTGCAGTCCTCGACAAGACAAAGACCTCAATGGGCAAAAGGCTGATAAAAAGCTATATTGAAAAGCCCCTTGTGAGCATCGGCAGGATAACGCGCCGTCAGGCTGCCGTATCAGAGCTGTATGATAATGTGCGTATGAGAACAGAGCTTCGTGACGCTCTTTCGGGTATGTATGATATCCAGCGTGTTATCACAAGAGTGGTCTACGGCTCTGCAAATGCCAGAGAGCTTCGCTCAATGAGCCAGACCCTCAGACATCTTCCGGATGTGAAAAGAAGTATTTCCGATGCACAGAGCAGCCTTATCAGAGAGCTGTACGGAAAGCTTGATCTGCTTGAGGATATCGTGGAGCTGATCGAGAATTCGATAGACGAGGATCCGCCGTTTTCTGTCCGTGAGGGCGGAATGATAAGGGAGGGCTGCTCTGACGAGCTTGACGAGCTTCGTGACGATATGAACGGCGGCAGTGAGCATATGGCAAGGATCGAAGCAAGAGAGCGTGAAAAAACAGGCATCCCGAAGCTGAAAATAGGCTACAACAGGGTATTCGGCTATTATCTTGAAGTGACAAATTCATACAAAAGCATGGTGCCCGATACATATATAAGAAAACAGACCCTGACAAATGGCGAAAGATATATCACCGAGGAGCTGAAGAATCTTGAGCGCAGGATCCTCGGTGCAAAGGACAGGGCCAATGAGCTTGAATATGCTATCTTTGAAAAGATCAGAAAAACAGTCGCAGCTGCAGCCGACCGGATATCTTCAAGTGCAGCGGCAGCGGCGCAGCTTGATGTCATAGCATCCCTTGCACAGGCAGCAGCGGACAATAATTACTGCTGTCCGACTATAACGAATGACGGTGGGATAAGGATAAAGGACGGCAGACATCCGGTCGTTGAAAAGCTGATGGACAAGGTTCAGTTTGTACCGAATGATACAGAGCTTGACACGGGAGAAAACAGGGCGGCGATCATTACAGGTCCTAATATGTCCGGTAAATCCACATATATGCGTCAGACAGCGCTGATTGTTCTTATGGCGCAGACAGGAAGCTTTGTCCCGGCGAAAAGTGCAGAGATCTCCGTTGTTGACAGCATTTTCACAAGGATAGGAGCGTCCGATGACCTTTCAACGGGGCAGTCTACCTTTATGGTGGAAATGAACGAGGTGGCATATATCCTCAGAAAAGCAACGAAAAAAAGTCTGCTTATCCTTGACGAGATAGGCAGAGGAACCTCGACCTATGATGGTATGAGTATTGCAAGGGCGGTGCTTGAATATGCTGCCGACAGCAAAAAGCTCGGCGCAAAAACGCTTTTTGCTACCCATTATCACGAGCTTATGGTTTTAGAGGACAAGATGAAGGGTGTGAAAAACTACAACATCGCCGCAATAAAGCACGGCGATGACATAACCTTCCTGAGAAGGATAATCAGGGGAGCGGCAGATGAATCCTACGGCGTAGAGGTAGCAAAGCTTGCCGGACTTCCCGACAGCGTTATCGAGCGTGCAAAGAAGATACTCAAAGAGCTTGAAAGCGATACTCCGAAGCGAAAGGTGCAAAGTAAGGCACAGCCGCAGGATGAGATACAGATGAGCCTTGTCAGGGAAGAAACACCCGTTGAAAAGCGTCTGCATGAAATAGACATCAACAAGCTCACTCCGATGGAAGCAATGAATATACTTTTTGAGCTGATAAAGCTCAATGGCAGCTGATTATAGTTAAAATGTGCGGGATGCGGACGCGGCAAAAGAGAAGAACCATAAGAGAAGGGGCGCTGCCCCTCCCCTTAAGGTTCTCCTCTTTTGAAATCTTCTCTCCTTAACCCCACCCTGCCCCGCTGCGCTGCCCACCGCCTGCGGTGTGCGTGCTCGCTTACTACACCCGGTTTCCCACGCTGCGCTGCCTGCGGCGTGCTCGCTTACTTTTGTGGCGGCGGCGAGTTTCGTGTGAGCGTGAGCAGCTTCGTTACGCTGATTCAGAGATTTGTGCTGTGCTGTTCACTTTTTGTTGAAGGTCAGAGTAGCAAGTACGCAAATATTATTCACTATTTGCTATTATTTAATGAAGATTAGTATAAAACAGAAAAAACCGGTGTGTGGATAAGGGGCATAGCCCCGTGAAATGCCACACACCGGTTTTCTGTTGATAAAGGATTTATTTGTTTCTGATTTTTTTTCTGTCAAATTCAGGATTGAAGGCATAGAAGTTTTTACTGTCCAGCTTGTCAGTAATAATTCTCAGTGCTTCGCCGAAACGCTGGAAATGAACGATTTCTCTTTCCCTGAGGAATCTGATGGGGTCGAGGACATCCGGGTCATCACAGAAACGGAGAATGTTATCATAAGTCACCCGGGCTTTCTGTTCAGCAGCAAGGTCTTCATGTATATCGGCAATAATATCACCCTTGACTTGCATACTTGCAGCACTGTACGGCACACCGGTCGCAGCAGCGGGATAGATACCGGTAGTATGATCGACAAAATACTGCTCAAGTCCTGCCGCCTTGATCTCCTCCACAGACAGGTTTTTCGTAAGCTGATAAACGATCGCACCGATCATCTCCAGATGCCCGAGTTCTTTAACACCAATAAGATATCAGTAAGAATTATAATTTTGGAAGTCTGGGGTAGACGGTGATATGGAAATCTTCCTCATGGCCGTGTCCGCAGACTTCTTTGATATAATCAATATGGTCTATGATTGCACTCAGCATTTTATTTTTTTCTGCAGGTTCGGATGTTTCATAAACCTCAAGCAGACTCCTGATCCCGGGAATGAATTCACTGATGATCTTTTTCTTTTCTTCGATATGAGTGATCTGATTTTTCAGCTCAGCGGTTTTATTATCAATTTCGGCAAGCCTTTTTTTTAATACTGCGCTGCGCTGGCGGAATGTTTCAGCATCATATATGCCGGTCTCGAAAGCGTCAAAGGCACGGTCAAGCTGAGATTTTACAGAAGCTCTTGCCTTTACTACTGTATCAAGCTCCGGCTTCAACTGGTCAGGGGAAGGTATCAACTCTGAAAGATCACCGTTTATAAGATAGCCGGTTGACCATTGCTGCAGGACTCTAAGCACGTGCTTTTCAATGATATGCAGATAAGAAGCGTGGTTGTCGCAGGTAGGCTCTGCACACATCAGCAGGTCGGGACATTTTGTATGCGGGCGGCGCTGCATTTTTCTGCCGCATTTCTGACAGACTACAAGACCGGCAAGGGGATTGTTAAATTTTTTGTCTCCACGAACAGGACGGCGCTCGTTCGTCTTCATTTTTTTGTCAGCGTCGTAAAACGTTTTTTCATCAACGATCGGTTCGTGAAGGCCGTTACATATCAGATAATTATCCTGACGGGGTGTTGATATGACGATCCTCCCATCTACCATTTTCTTTTTTTCCGGGCGGAAGCCCCAACGGACTTTGCCAATATAGACCGGGTTGATCAGTATATCTCGAAGAGAGGAACTGACCCAAACTTTACCAATTGGCGGTTTTATTTTCCGGCTGTTCAGCTCCCTTGCAATCAGGTTCACACCTATCATTTTGCTTGTGCCGTCCGGTTGCAGGATGCCTTTGGTATACCACTCAAAAATACAGCGGATGATTTCCGCCTGTTCGGGAATGATGCGAAGGGTAAAGCCTTTATCGTTCGGGATCTTCACTCGTTCATATCCGTAAGGGCTTTTATTCGCAACGTATTTGCCTTCCTTGACGCTTGCGATCCTGCCTCTTTGCAGACGGCGGTTGATGGTTTTGTACTCCCGGCGGCTCATAAAAAGACCAAACTCAAAGTATTCTTCATCAAATTCGTTTGCCGGGTCATATGTTTTCATAGGGGTGATGATCTTGGTGTCTGCGTATAAAAATGTTTGTGAAATAATGCCCTGATCGATGCTGTTTCCACGGGCAAGACGGTCAATATCCATGACGATCACACCGTCCCACATTCCTTCGCTTACCTCTGAGAGCAGCCGCTGCATCTGAGGACGTGCGGCTATTGTTTCGCCGCTGACTATTTCACGATAGATTGCAGCTACTTCAAGACCTGCACGTCTGGCAAATTCGGTCAATGCTCTTTCGTGGCGTGCAAGAGTTTCCCCTTCGCCTCTGAGTTCAGCCTCAGCGTCTGCACGGGATTTTCTCAGATATATACAATATGGCATACTATCAGCTCCTTGCATTATGCCCCCGCCGGTATTACCAGTGCCGGTGGGGGCAATTTTTTTTATGATAATTTTAATTCCTGTTTGATGGCATTTTGAAGAAGCTTAGAAAAATTAATCCCTCTGTGTTCTGCTTCAAGGTTAAGCCAATACGGAATGGAGAGAGTCTTTTTAACAAAACGAGAGTTCTGTTTTTCTCTGAACGGAGGCATAAATACTTCGATCATGGTTGGTATTTCATCTTTGGATAATTCAATAGAATGAAGAGATGAAGGAGCGGGAATATTCATATCATCCTGTTCCATTCCCCACAGGTGCAGCATAAGCACCTCTTTTGCACATTTCATAGCTTCATCCTCGTCTTTACCGAATGAAACACAGCCGGGAAGATCAGGAAAAGTTATGCTTATTCCGTCCTCATAGTAAGCAAATACAGCAATGTAATGATAGTATTCAGGATTATTCATGTTATTACCTCCATTACTTTTTATATCATCGGGGGCGGAGCGTTTATTGCGAGACTCCCAGATATTCTATCAAAGCATTCTGGAATATTTTGGAGCAGTTTACACCGTCTTTATCGGCAAGATCAGCAAGCCATGCAGGAAGCGACAAGGTTTTCTTTACAAAGCGGTTATTGATCTTATCTCTGAATGCAGGCATAAAAACATCTATTACTGCCGGAACTTCATTTTCTTTGCATTTGATTTCGGTTATTGAGGTAGGCTCGGGAATAGGCTCATTGTCCTGTTCCATGCCCCATATATGAAGACCGAGCGCCTCACGGGCATTTTTTACCGCCTCGTCCATTGTGTCAGCACAGGGGAAACAACCGGGAAGATCGGGGAAATAGATTGAGATTCCGTCATCAGCACAATCAAAAACGGCTATAAATGAATATCTGTCTTTTTTCATGGGTAAAGACCTCCTATTAATAATATTCAGGGGACAAGGGCATCAGGGAAACCTGATACCCGCTTGTTTTTCGATCATTTTAAGAGTTCCGACAGGTATGTCTTTCCGAGGATGTGTTACCGTAACCCTGCCGGGTTTTGTCGGGTGTTTGAACTGA
The DNA here is from genome assembly GCA_902764235.1 of uncultured Ruminococcus sp. Taxonomy (GTDB): domain Bacteria; phylum Bacillota; class Clostridia; order Oscillospirales; family Acutalibacteraceae; genus UBA1213. Next base: position 170 of record CACWVH010000178.1, on the reverse strand, counting down.
TGATGATCTCCGACACATCCGACTTCATACCAACCGTCAGCTGTAAGTATCTGAATAACTTCTCTTGATGAATAGCTTTTCATTTGACGTCCCCCTTACATATATTATTATACTACATAATTTATTATGTGTCAATGTTTTTAGATAAATAATTTATTATGTGTTTGAAA
>CACWVH010000177.1 GCA_902764235.1 uncultured Ruminococcus sp. | reverse complement strand
GGCGGCAAAAACACCGCCAATTTACAATCGGCTGCTTGTTATTTCATAATCACAGATTTGAAGCAAGAATGAAATTTATATTTTCAAACGCCTTTATATTGCAGCCATTGAAATATCGCTGCTGAATTATTCCCGGAGTTTCATGCACCTCCACCTTAAAGCCCTGATCGCCTAAGACTGTTCCGATCTCCTCATATGAATAGCCGTGAAGCATTTTTTCTCCCAGCTTTTCCGTAATATCTGCAAGTGTCTGCACACGTTCAGCTCCGTCATGCTTCAGGGTCGTTTCATCGGGATAATCAAACACAATCCTACACGGTGCCTTGCTCAGCTCTCCTATCTTTTTTATCGTCTGTTCAAAGACCGGAAGCCGCAGATAATAAGATACTCCGAGTATTGCAAAAAATGAAGGTATTTCCGGGTCAAAGCCTGCCTTGAGAAGCCCGGCGCTCATATCGTCCTTTGAAAAATCCACCGGAACAAAGGTCAGGTTTCCGGGGATATTCCACTCAAGCTCATGTATTCTTTTTCGCTTATACCTGCCTGTATCGGGGTGGTCAAGCTCGAAGATACGGATATCGCTGTTTTCATTTCTGAATGCAAAGGTATCCATTCCTGCGCCGCAGATAACATACTGACATTTTCCGTATTCTGCGGCAAACTGTCTGAGCCTTTTCTCAGCAAAGGCTATTCTTGAGATGGGTATGGGAGTTATATAGCGGTCAAGCTTTTCCGATATCTGTTCCTGGTCAAAGCTGTAATTCTTATCTGTTTTTTCTGTTTCAAAATCGTTCTGTATCAGCTGTCCTATCCTTTCAAATTCGTCCCTGCCCATCAGGTCATAGGCAAGATAATCATCAAATATTTTTTTATGACCGATATTTGAATGGTAGGCACGGGCAAAGGAACAAAGCTTTGCTGTGATACTTTCCTGTGCTGCTATCATAAAAAACACTCCTTTATGCGGAAAATTATAACAGTTATAGCAGGCGTTTTACGCAGAAATGCCGTCTGCACTGCTTTAAAAACAGACAGACGGCACTGTGAGGATTTATTTCTGCATAAGCTCCTTCATCCCGGCAAGCCGCCTGTATCTGTACAGCACATACAACAGCCTGCGGGCGCAGTAATTCTGCCGAAAGCATTGACTCTGCTTTCAGCTATTGTGATATAGATCATTTCATTACTGCGTACTTTCATTTCCATTACCTCTTATCCTGTAAACATTGGTGTGGACAGATATCTCTCGCCTGTATCGGGGAGTATCGCCACGATCACCTTTCCTTTATTTTCCGGACGCTTTGCAAGCTGCTGCGCTGCCCATACCGCCGCACCTGACGATATCCCGACAAGCAGTCCTTCCTTTTTTGCAAGCATTCTGCCTGTTTCAAAAGCGTCCTCATTCGTTACCTTTATTATCTCATCATATATATCTGTATCAAGTGTTTCAGGGACAAAGCCTGCGCCGATTCCCTGTATCTTATGCGGTCCGGGCTTTTCTCCCGACAAAACTGCCGAACCTGCCGGCTCAACCGCAACCACCTTTACATCAGGCTTCTTTTCCTTGAGAAACTGTCCGACGCCGGACACAGTTCCGCCTGTACCTGCGCCTGCGACAAAAATATCGACCTTTCCATCGGTATCCTCCCAGATCTCAGGGCCTGTTGTATCATAATGCGCCTTCGGATTTGCGCTGTTTGTAAACTGACTCGGAATAAAGCTCTTTTCGTTTGCAGCTGCAAGCTCCTGAGCCTTTTCGATCGCACCCTTCATTCCCTTGACGCCCTGCGTCAGTACCACCTTTGCGCCGTATGCCTTCAGCAGATTCCTGCGCTCGATACTCATTGTCTCAGGCATGGTCAGTATTATCTCATAGCCCCTTGCAGCTGCAACAGCAGCAAGACCTATACCTGTATTTCCGCTTGTCGGCTCAATGATAACTGAGTCGGGAGTCAGTATGCCCTTAGCCTCGGCGTCATCTATCATAGCCTTTGCGATCCTGTCCTTGACGCTTCCGGCAGGATTGAAATATTCAAGCTTGCCGAAAATTTTTGCACCTGTTTTTTCCTGTGCGGACTCAAGCTCAAGCAGCGGTGTTCTGCCTATCAGATCAGTTATTTTTTTATAGGTTTTCATATTTCTTCTCTCCAGGGTCAAATTAATATTTTTCCGCTGCAGCTCATCAGCAGAAAACAAAGACAACTAAAAACTTTCCGGCGTCAACATCGTTCCATGGAGTATATTCTGTTCATACAGATCACCTTTATCTTATTATTTAGTTCACCTATGTGAATAGTAGGTTTTTACATAAAGTATTATCCCACATCTTCTTTCATTTGTCAAGCTTTTTTTTACAAAACAAAATTTCCTGATACGAAGTATCTCCCTGAAAAAATCTCCTCCTGATAAAAAAACTCCCGTATTCAACAGCCGATTGTAAAACGGCGAAAGGTCGTCCGCCCGCCTGCTGCGGGAGAACGACCTCGCCAAAACCCGGGAAACTTTGAATTCTCAAATGCACAAATAAGCTTTGAAACAGAGCTTGAGTTTTCTCAGATAAAAAACAGTATGCTTTCTATCAAAGAAGTATCAGCGGTCATCCAATGCTTTCCTCAGAAGCTCACATCCCTTTGCAAGTCGGCTTTTTACTGTACCTTCGGGAATACCAAGTATTCTTTTTATTTCCGGCACAGAAAAATCCTCGATATAATACAGAACAATTGTCTGTCTGATCTTAACAGGCAGCTCTTCAATTGCAAGACGCAGCTCTGTTTTTTCAACATAAGACTGTCCTTCAGTTTCTTCCTCATTTACAGTATCTTCAAAGCTGACCGTCTTATTTCTTCTTTTTAGGTAATTATTGCATACATTTATCAGTATTCTGACAAGCCATGTTTTAAAAAACTGTTCCTGTCTTAGTGAATCAAGCTTTTGATAAGCGGTGAGGATAGCCGTCTGAACGGCATCCTCGCAGTCGGTTTCATTCCGCAGCATTGACATAGAAATTCTGTAAAGTGTCTGTTCACTCTCAAGTATCTGTACGGAAAATTCGTCCATTATCATTGCTGTCACCTCACTCAAAAAGCTTTATGCAATAGGTTGTTATATCTCTGTATATTACGTTGTCATCACAGTTCATCGTATAGCTGTCTGCCACGCCGATCTCTGCATATGTATTATCAAGGATATCCTCATCTGCGATAATGCCTATCTTTATTGTCTTTTTTCCGCCCTTTTCAATACCGCTGTTTTCATCAGGATCTTCATAATATATGCAATCTGCTTCGCCTGTACTTACAGAATGACTCCAGTAATTTCCCTGCTCATCCTTATCTGCATAATCACCGTTATCGCTTTCATAGCATTTTACTGCGCCGAAGGGCGAAATGATACCGTCAAGGTTGTTGAGCTTGTTGTCAGACGTCACCTCAATAGTAACAAGATAGAAATGTCTTTTAATATCAAGATGTTCCACATGGCCAAGAGAGTCATACTGATCTTCATCAACCCCGCTGTAAATATCTCTGACATATTCCGATTTAAGTGTTCCGTCACTGTTGAAGTAATTATCATGCAGATTATATTTTAGGAATCACTGAATAAATCACGCCTGACGGCTCAGCACCTGTCAGCCCTTGACAACCGTCAGGTTGCCTGCGGTCTTTTTGCACAACCTGACGAAAAAATTGCTGACGCAATACAGGCACTGGATTTAATCAGTGCTTCCTTTATTTCTCCGTTCAGACCCTGTTCATGCGGGAAGCAGTTGATATCAAGCTCCTTATCATCTGTCATTTCCTCTACATTCGTGATACCGATGCTCAGGCTTGCGGTGTTTTCAAATTCGGTCACACCGTTCTTTTCTTGTTTTTCCTCAACCCTGACATTGAAATTCCTTCCGTCTGCTTTAACATATTTTTCCTCAAACTCAGTTCCGACATACTCAGATTCATCATTCTGTGCATTCATTTCATTAAGCTTTTCAATGCGGCTTTCATATTCAGTATCCTCTTCAAGAGACAGACCTGCGACGATTTTTTTAAGCTCGTCCTTATCTGTATTATTTGCATATATTATATATCCCTCATCATTAAAATGAACGACTGCGCCATAAAATAATTTATCATCGTTTTCAGCATACCTGAAGGTCATGTATACAACATCTCTGCCGTTCACCTCAGCCTTTTCAGTGCTTACAACACTGCTGTATGTTACGTCATATTCATCTTCCTCAAATGCATGGATTGAATAATCCTTGTCATTGTTTTCATATACCTTGTCGCCGTAGTGATAATGGCACACTGTGGGATTATCTACTGTATTCCTGTAGCCCTCGGGTACATAGGCTGCAACTATCTTATAATGCTTCAGCGGATCACCGAACAGATCCTTCTTTGGAGCAGCCGAGGATTCCTCGCTGTTCTGCTCCACTCCCACATGAAGTCCGTAGTTTCCGACCTTTTCGCTGAAAAGACCAAAGAAATCCGAAGCTGCCGCAGCAAAGGTAAAGGTCCCGACAACTGCCGCAGCCGCACATGCTGCCGCGATCATGACACCTCTGCGGTGTTTCCTGACCAGAACAGGCTTTTTCTGTTCAAGTCCGTCAAGTGTTTCCTGTACTCTGTTATGGAAGCTCTCCGGCACCTCCGGATATGCACCTTTCATTTTTTCTGAATACTCTGCTTTCATAATAAACTCTCCTTCCGGTTATTTATATTTACTGAAGAATTGAAAAGATCGTTTATGCATAAACTTAATCATTTACCAGCTGATTATCTTTTTCATTAATTAGACATCCATAAAGGTCAAAAGGTTCATTATTATTTTATACTTTTAAAAAAATCTGTTCAGCGAAGTAATACTAATATTCGATAGAATACTTTAATATCTTTGGCGTTAAAATCCGCATAACTTCGTTGTCAATCCTCGGAATACATAAAGTATTCCTGCGGCCG
>CACWVH010000176.1 GCA_902764235.1 uncultured Ruminococcus sp. | reverse complement strand
GGATGAAGGTATGATAAGAATAGCACTATCTGATTTTTGTAATTTACTTGACCACCCTACAGAAGATTTCATTAAATCATTAAACTATATGTATCTTAACAACATCTCTTTTTCCGAGTTCGGCTGTTGCTCTAAGTATGCAGATTGCGAAAAAGCAGGAAAATGTTTGCATACAGATCAGCTGTATGCTACAGCCTGCCAATATCAAAAACTAATGAAAAGGACTGGTAAATTTGAAAATTCCTGACAATTATATAGTATTCGGAAATTCTGAAGAAAAACAAGCTAAGTATAAAGAGTGGGGATTCAAAAGCGGTAAGAACGATGAAATACCTTTTTTGATTTATAAAGGTATATACGACACAGTCATTCCTCAGAAATGCGACATAATAGGATATTATAACGATGTTGAGATTCTTATTGAATTACAGGAATCAAAGCAAAGATTAATAATTGACAGAAGATATCTTAAGCAGATGCAGTCGAAATCGTTTAATATTAATGCTACAGAATAAGGGCTGGTGTTATTTATGAACAGAGGAAGTATAATATTTGGAATCGGTAATTTTGAAAAAAAATCGGTAAGAAAGTTTAAAGGCAAAAATATTATAGAATTTCCTGATAAATACGTTGTTGTAGACTTAGAAACTACCGGATTGTCTCCTGAATGGGATATGATTATTGAGATCGGAGCAATAAAAGTTCAAAACGGAAAAATAATTGATAACTTTCAACGATTAGTATATCCAGGAGAAAAAATCAGCAGTTTTATCGAACAACTTACAGGAATTACTAATGAAATGCTTGCAGGAGCACCATTGATTAATGATGTTCTTCCTCAATTTGATGAATTTGTCGGAAACAGTATAGTAGTCGGACACAATGTAAATTTCGATGTCAATTTTCTATATGAAAATTACGATTATGTTCTTGAAAAACCGTTCAGCAATGATTTTATCGATACTATGCGCATATCACGTAAATTATATCCCGAGCTTGATCATCATAGATTAATTGATATTGTTGAACATTTGAAAATAACTGGTTCTACAATGCACAGGGCTTTAAGTGATTGTCGATATACATATGAATGCTATGAAAAAATGAAAGAAGATATTATAACGATTTATAATGAATTAGATGACTTTAAAAAGCTATATAATCGTCATCATTCCAAAGGTATAGATTTAAGAACATTGACTGCTGAAAGTGATGAGTTTGACGACACACACCCACTCTATAAAAAAGAATGTGTATTTACTGGTACTCTTGAAAAATATTCGAGACAAGAAGCGGCTCAAATCGTGGTTAATTTAGGTGGGACTTGCGGAAACAAGGTTACTAAAAAAACGAATTATTTGATTTTAGGTAATAACGATTATTGTTCATTGATAAAGGATGGAAAAAGTAGTAAACAAAAGAAAGCCGAAGAATATAAGCTCAAAGGGCAAGACATTGAGATAATACCCGAAAACGTTTTTTACGAAATGATCGGAGAAACTTAACTGCCGCCCCTCATAGCCTGACAGCGGAAAAAATAAATCCCCGCCCCGATACAAACATACCGGAGTGGGGAAATTTTTAAAGAATTTTAGAAAAAGCGTTGACATTTGTAGCTACTTATGTTATAATATAATTACAGTAAGGAACACAAAACTTACGAGTAAACGGGGCAAGACGGGAAAGGGGGAACAGATGGAAGTCATGACAGATAAACAGATGAGCCTGATACTTAAAATGATACTGGAAATACTTGAGGGCTGTAAAGACCTTGACGAAGCCAAAGAAAAAATCAAAGCACTGCTTGAAGAGTAAAAACCAAATATCGGAAAGTTGGACAGTTCTTGCCGCTGTCCGGCAGACTCCGATAATCCTATATGATCGTTTTGCCCCGATAATATATATGGAGTGATCAATAATGAGCGAAACAAAAAAGAAAATGGGACGACCCACAACAGACCCGAAAACTCATGTGGCAAGGCTGAGACTTTCGGATAATGAGAAGGCAAAGCTTGACGAATGCTGTACTCTTTCCGGTATGAGCATAACAGATGTGCTGAAGCTTGGAATTGATATGGTACATCAAAAATACTCAAAATAAAAAATCGCCCCCGCCGGTATTACCAGTACCGACAGGGGCAGGAGCTGTGTTATATGTCAAAAAATAACTCCATATGATACTTTTATTATAGCACAGCTCCGGAAAAAATTCAAGGAGCTGATTTGAATGTTATGCAAGAAATGCAAAAAAGAGATACCTGACGGTTCTGTATTCTGCAACTACTGCGGAAAGAAACAGACCGTCACAGCGGCAAAGCACCGCAAACGTGCGCACGGCACAGGTACAATACGCAAGGATACAAGATACAAAAATCCTTATATCGCTATTGCACCATCCTCCACGAACGGAGCAGGACGCACCTACATCGGCTCATATCCTGATATGAAATCTGCTCAGGCTGCGCTTGATGATTTTATCAGAAACGGCAGGCCTCAGCTCTACGGTGCAACTTTAGCTGATGTTTACAGGCTCTGGTCTGATATCCATTTCAGGGAAATCCGGAGACCTGAAATCATGCGCTCGATGTGGAAGTGGTTTTCTCCCCTCTATGATGTCAGGATGGCTGACCTCAGAACAGCACATTTTCAGGAAATAATCAATAAAGCTAAAACCGAATCAACCGCTGACAAGCTTAAATCCCTTGCCGTCATGCTTTGCAGATATGCTCTTGAAAATGATATCGTAAGCAAAAACTATGCGGAGTTTGTCAGGATCCCGAGGTTTGAAAAAAATGAAAAGGTGATCTTCTCTCCGGAGCAGATCAGTATTCTCTGGCAGCATACCGATGACATACGTGTTCAGGCTATTCTGACGATGATATACATGGGCTTCCGTCTGGGAGAGATCGTCAGTCTTACAGCTGATAATGTTCATCTTGATGAAGGCTATGTTGTGGGCGGTATCAAAACCCGTGCCGGCATTGACAGGGTTATTCCCCTTCCGCCGAATATTCCGGAGATCAGGGCTTTCTTTGCCGGATGGCTGGAATCCTGTCAGGACGGATATATTATTCCTGTCAATGAAAAAAACTTCCGGGACAGATGGTTTTACCCTGCACTCCGGGAGCTGAACATCATTGAATGTGAATTCATTAACAGGCACTGGAAATTTCCCGACAAGCACCATCTGACTCCGCACAGCACAAGACATACCTTTGCAAGCTTATCCTCAAGCGCAGGTATGCGCCCGGAAAACCTCCAGAAAATTATCGGTCATGCCGATTATTCCACCACAGCAGATATATACATCCACAAGGACATTTCTGAGCTTATTGATGAAATGTCTAAATTAAAAAAGTAATTATTGTGTGTATTTTGTGTGTAATCGCTTTAAAAACCGCATTATAAGCCGGTTTCACTTTGCTCCGACAGCAAACACCTCACACAGCAAAGAAGCCAAAAACCGCATTAATAAAGGGTTCAGAAACCACAAGACATTAACTGAACCTGTTGTATTGTGTGTAAAATTGTGTGTAAAATAACCCTGGCTGCCGCATCATCAGACACGACAGCCAGGGACTATTTTTTCTTTATTATTTTTTCACGATCCTGCACTGGAGCTTGTCCACAGCTACACCCTTTAGTCCGGCATAGCCGTCAGCATTCAGGTTGTTGTAATGCTTTACCCACTCAAGA
>CACWVH010000175.1 GCA_902764235.1 uncultured Ruminococcus sp. | reverse complement strand
ACAGAGCCTGTGCACCCGAAATAACTATACTTTCGGATACTACCAGATTATCCGAAAAAAATTAGTATATTTTTCCTGTCGGGGTTTCCCGACCTCTTCAAAAACAGTCCACTGGACTGTTTTTGAATTCACCCCCGGCACGAGGGATTCTCATGCTAAGGATTTCGCGCTCTGCGGAGCGAGACCAGAGGCTCTGGTCTCGCCTGCCGGCTCGGTCGGTGCTTCTGCCTTAGGCAGAGGTGTCCACCGGACACCCGCACCTCTGGACTCCGCAGCCTTTGAAAAGGCTGGCGAAACTTTAAATTTTTTAAGACGATATTTGAGGGGAGTCGGAGTCATAAAACGCCTGAGCAAAACGCACGCTGTCCATTGCGTCAGGTCCGTAGTGGTCTGCGCCGATCATATCTGCATATTCCTGATTCAGAACTGCACCGCCCACTATTGTCTTTATGCTGCGGTCGGTCTCATTCAGAAGCTTTATCGTTTCTGCCATTGCCGGAACAGTCGTCGTCATAAGCGCACTCAGCCCCACAAGCTTACAGTTATGCTCAAGGGCACAATCCCTGATCCTCTCCGGCGGTACATCCCTTCCCAGGTCATATACCGTAAAGCCGTAGCTTTCCATAAGCACCTTTACGATGTTTTTCCCGATGTCATGTATATCTCCCTGCACTGTTGCAAGAACGATCGCCTTGCTTTTGTCGCTCTTTTCGGCAGGGATATTTTTCTTGACAACCTCAAAGGCAGCTGAGGCAGCGTCCGCACTCATCAACAGCTGCGGCAGATATGCCTTTTTCTGCTCAAAGGCTGTGCCTATCTCATTGAGCGCAGGGATTATATATTCGTTTATGATCTCAAGCGGCTCAGTATCCTTTATCAGCTGCTCCGTTTTCTGAGCTGCGCTTTCCTTCAGCCCCTTGACGATGGATGTATGCAGATTTTCCTCGGCTTCCTTTGCGCCTGCCTTCGGGCTGTTGTCTGCTGAGGCTGAGGCATAGCCGATATAATCCGTGCATCCGCTGTCAAGCATATTCAGCGCCCTGTATGCATAGTATACATTCATCATTGCTGCCGAAAACGGGTTCATTATCGCACAGTTAAGACCAGTCTGTAGTGCATTTGCATAGAATGTGGAGGTGATAAGCTCCCTTTGCGGCAGTCCGAAGGAAATGTTTGAAATTCCCAGACTTGTTTTTACGCCCAGCTCTCTTATCTGACGTACAGCATCAAGAGTGACTCTTGCGCTTTCAGGATTTGAGGATATGGTCAGCGCAAGCGGATCGACGATTATTTCTTTCCTGTCGATACCATACTCTGCGGCACGCTCTATTATCATCCGTGCAACCTCTGTCCTTCCCTGTGCTGTTTCCGGTATACCCTTTTCATCTATCGTCAGAGCGATAAGTCCGCCGCCGTATTTTGCGACAAGCGGAAGTACGTTCTTCATGCTTTCCTCTGTTCCGTTTACAGAGTTTACAAGGGGCTTTCCGTTATACATACGCATTGCTGCCTCAAGTGTATCGGGCTTTGTGGAATCTATCTGCAGCGGCAGATCGGACACAGACTGGATCGCAGCAACACATTTTTTCATCATTTCCGTTTCGTCGATCTCCGGCAGACCTACGTTTACATCAAGTATATGACAGCCTGCGTCCGTCTGCTTTATCGCTTCGTTAAGTATATAATTCAGATTGCCGCTTCTGAGAGCCTCCTTGAGCTTCGGCTTTCCTGTGGGATTTATCCTTTCACCGATGAGCACAGGATCCTCGTCAACAAACACGGCATGGGTATATGATGAAACTACTGTAAATTCCTTTTTATCAGGTACGCTGTACGGGAGTGACCTTGTTTTTTCAATGGTTTTTGTTATAAACTCCGGTGTTGTTCCGCAGCAGCCGCCAAGGATAGTCGCTCCCCTTTGCGTAAGCTGTACCATATAATCCGAAAATTCATCAGCCCCGATATTATATACCGTTTCCCCGTCACGCACCTCCGGGAGTCCTGCGTTCGGGTTCACGATTACCGGCAGTGATGAATATTTCCCGAACTGCTCCATGATGTCAAGCATCATATCCGGACCGAGAGAACAGTTCATTCCCACTGCATCCACCCTCAGTCCCTCAAGCATTGCTATCATTGCGGCAGGGTCTGCACCTGTCATAAGCTTTCCGGATGCGTCAAAAACATTCGTGACAAAAACAGGCAGATCGCTGTTTTCCTTTGCCGCAAGAACAGCTGCCTTTGTTTCATAGCTGTCGTTCATGGTTTCGATAAGTATCAGGTCTGCGCCGCATCCGGCAGCAGCCCTTACGTTATCGGCAAAGATCGAAACAGCATCCTCAAAGCTCAGCTGACCTAAAGGCTCAAGAAGCTGACCTGTGGGACCCATATCAAAGGCAACATATGCATTTTCCCTGCCCTCTGCGGCAGCCCTTGCGCAGCCTATGCCGGCTTTTATCAGCTCTGCGTAATTTTCAAATTTTTCACGGTTCACGCCGAAGGTATTTGTCTTTACAATATTCGCACCAGCGTCAAAATACATATTATGAAGCGAGATTATTTTTTCAGGCTTACTGATGTTCCACAGCTCCGGTGACTGTCCTGCCGGAAGTCCCATTGACTGAAGCAGCGTACCTGTTCCGCCGTCAAAATATACTCTTTGTTCCTTTATAAGCTCTGTTATTTTTTTCATCGTTTTATCCCCATTATCGCAGTTATTGATTTCATCGGTGTCATAAGATATGCGCTGCTGAGTGTTATCCCGAGAAGTCCCTGACCGTCGAGACGTTCAAGAAAGGGCTTCTGAAGCTCAAGTGAAAAATCACCGTATCCGGGGCTGAATCTGGGTGCGCACCGGAGTCCGCTGCTCATTATCTTAACCGCATGATCCGCAAAGGAATCTATGGCGGCAGAAGCAAGCGCATCTGTGACAAAATGCTCAGCCTGAGAGATTACCCTGAGCCTTGCAAGCTCCCTGTCAACGGCTATACCGGATGTAAGCGCCATAGCGAAGGCTTCATCGCAGTCCTTGAGGTTATTATACAGATTTCTGCTTTCGACCCTCATAAACCCGAAATCGCACACATTTTCCTGCGGCTTTTCAATTGGTATACGTATATATGCACACTTATAGTCGATGATCTTCATAAGCCTGCTCCGGCAGCCTTCAATTAACTCGCTGCTGTATCCTCGTGCCGTACCAAGTCTCTGAGCAAGCTCATTTCTGTTTATTTCCACCTCATCACCGGCAGCTCTTATCATCATTATATCTGAGCTTTTCACAAAATCACCCTATCTTTTCTGATTATTCAGTCCCCAAATATATAATGAAATTATACCATACATATTCAACTTATTCAACCCAGCGCCAGCGTGACGCACGGAAATCAACTTTCTTAAAAAGTAATATTATTTAACCTTTTTTCTTACATTTTACTTGCATTTGTAGCAAAATGCGGGGGCTTTCCGGTCGCCACCGCACCCCTTCGGTATCAAAAAAGATAAAATATTAGCCAATTGTAAAATGGCGAAAGGTCGTCTGCCCGCCTGCGGCGGGCAGACACCTCGCCAAAATCTGAGAAACTTTGAAAAAGCGGAGAAATCAGCTAAGATAAAATATATACCCGAATCCGTGTAACTCATTTTGGTTTGTTATGAAAATCCGGGAGAGAATGCGCAGTTTTATGCATTTCAGGTCAAATAGTTGCTCACCCATAAGATGCAGCTTTTCCCACCCATCCCCCCGTCCCCCTTCCCAAAGGGAAGGGGGAGATATTTGGGGACGGCGGCAGGCGGCGGATTGCCGCCGCCTGCCGCCT
>CACWVH010000174.1 GCA_902764235.1 uncultured Ruminococcus sp. | reverse complement strand
ATTATTCATTGAGCGAACGAAGTGAGCGTTTCCGGTAAGGTAAGTTTAACTTGTTTTATAAAGTAGGATATGGTATTATAAAGGTAAAGGAAGAATGGAGGGGTGGTATTGTGAAAGTGATAAAAGCGGTCGGACATTGTGTTTTGTCGCTGATGCTTGCTGTGATAATCGTGGGCATACCTTCGGCTATGAGCTTTGATATAACGGATAGTTCCTCGGGGACGGATGCGGTTTCCTCTGCAAGCCTGAATATCCCGGCAAATCCGGACGGTGAATTCGTTGTGCTGATAAACAACGAGTTACATAAGGATAATATAGAAGAGTGGAAAAGCTTTTTCAGCGATGAGGATTATCCGGTGATATTCAATGATATCAGCTGCATTACAGCACGGGGTGATGCGGCAGGTATCACAACTGCCGGATTGTATACTCAGCGGCTGCCGGAAAATCAGATGAAAATGCGTGTCGAGGATCCGACGCTTCTGGTGTCAAAGATAGAAAAGGGCAGATTTGATACAGCTATAATGTCAAAGGAACTGTCGGATGCCCTGAAGCTGAAGGCTGATCCGGAAAATATCACCGTAATAAATATAACCGGAGGTGTTTCCGATGAGAAAGCTTAATATTTTTCTTGTCATTGCAATTTTCGTGACCTTTGCGGCTCATGCTGTGGCAGGTGCGCTCAAGCTGTATGATGCGGATATACAGTCGCTGCCTGTGCTTGCGTTTGCGTGTCTCGGAGCTGTGGGGCTTCATGTTATCGTCACTTCTGTGCTGACGATTCAGACGCTTATCGCAAGAAAACGCTCCGGTGCCGGATATTTCAGAGATAATCTTATGTTCTGGGCAAGAAGGATCAGCGGTTTTGCCTTGCTGATTCCCCTTGTTTTACATATACTGACCTTTATCGGAAATAACAGCAGCGGAGCCTTCCGGCTTAACGAATTCGGAAATGCACAGCTGATCTTGCAGATCCTTTTTGTGATACTTATAGCTTTTCATGTTTTTACCAATATCGGACCTGCTCTGATATCCCTTGGTGTCAGGAATAAAAAGGCTTTTGCGGCTGATATGATCTTTGTGATTTCTGTGATACTGCTTTTTGCGGCAGGTGCATTTTGTATTTATTATCTCCGCTGGGCGGCTTTATGAGGTGACTTATGAAAAGAGTGAATATTATAGGTGCAGGGATATCAGGTCTGTCGGCAGCGATCTGCCTTGCAAAAAACGGAACAGCTTGCTGTCTGATCTCATCCATGCCTTCTGAAAGAGCACAGTCTGTTCTGGCAGAGGGAGGTATAAATGCTGCTCTTGATACGATGGGAGAAAATGATACGATCAAAGAGCATTTCGATGATACAATGAAGGGCGGCTGCTTTCTTGAGTCTGCCTCTGCTGTAAAAATTCTTACGGACAACGCACCGGAGGTTGTCATGGAGCTTTTCAGACTCGGAGCTCCGCTTATGAGCGAAAAGGGCAGGCTGATACTCCGGAATTTCGGAGGGCAGAAAAAGAAACGCACTGCCTTTGCAAAAAGCAGTACGGGAAAAATGATAATGACAGCTCTTATTGACGAGGCAAGAAAATATGAGGCTTCGGGGCTGATAAAGCGTTATCCTCACCATGAATTTGCAGGGATAAATATTACAGACGGCAGTCTGGACAGTATTGTCGTCCGGGACAGCCGCAGTAATGAATTTCTCTCGCTTGCAGGAAATACCATCATCTGTACAGGCGGCATGAACGGCTTTTTTGAAGGTATGACTACCGGAACAACGCAGAATACAGGAAATGCTGCGGCGATACTGTTTGATGCCGGAGTGGAATTTGCCGACCTTGAATTTATACAGTACCATCCTACAACCGTTGGTATCACCGGAAAAAGAATGCTTATCAGCGAAGCTGCAAGGGGAGAGGGTGGAAGGCTCTTTATCATGCGGAACAATGAAAAATGTTATTTCATGGAGGAAAAATATCCTGAGCTTAAAAATCTTATGCCCAGGGATGTTGTTTCAAGGGAGATGTTTTTTGTAAAGGAAATGCCTGAGTGCCCGGGTGAGGTATATCTTGATATGACAGAGCTGAGCAGCGATATCTGGAAAAACAAGCTGTCCGATCTGAGAAAGGAGATCATCGCCTACCTTCATAAGGACCCTGCCGCAGAGCCCATTGCCGTAAGTCCGGGTATACATTTCTTCATGGGCGGAATCCGTGTGAGTGACCGGCATGAGACTAATATCAGGGGGCTGTTTGCCGCAGGTGAATGTGCGTGCAAATATCACGGTGCGAACCGTCTGGGGGGTAATTCGCTTTTAGGAGCAGCGTTCGGCGGTAAGACTGCCGCTGAAGCTGCAATGAAGGATATGCCTGACTGGAGTGAAGAAAGGATAAGCTTTGAGCAGAGTGTTTCCTCTCCGTCAGTGAGAAGCAGACTGAAAGATATTCTGCTTGGCGGTCTGGGGATTGCAAGAGACAGTACAAGGCTTGAAAAAGCCCTTGACGAGTCCGGAAAGCTGTATCGGGAGGATATCACGGCAATTGACAGAATGCGTGTCAGGCTTGGTACAGCGGCGCTGCGCTCTGCTCTTGAAAGAAAGGAAAGCCGCGGCTCCCATTACAGAACGGATTATCCGGATAAGAATGATAAATACAGAAAACTGACAGTTGTAAAGTCAGCAGGTGATGATATCATCCTGCGCTTTATTCCGGCAGACAGTGAGGAAAAGCTATGAAATATACAATAAGGATACTCCGCAGAGACAGGGGAAGCACAGAAAGCTATATTCAGGATTTTGAATATGAGACAGAAAATGACTCGGATACAGCTGCAACAGCTCTGACCTCGCTTAACAGCAGGGAAGCTCTGACAGATATATCCGGCTTGCCGGCAAGAGCCATAGAATGGGAATGCAGCTGCCTGCAAAAAAAATGCGGAGCCTGTGCAATGAGAATAAACGGCAGACCCGGCCTTGCCTGTGATGCAGTGCTCGCAGACTTCGGGAAGAATATAATTGAGCTTGAGCCGCTCAGAAAATTTCCCGTGATCTGCGATCTGACAGTGGACAGAAGTATTCTGTTTGAAAACCTTAAAACTCTAAGACTCTGGCTTGCTCAGACAAGCGATCCCTCAGACAAAATGCAGGAGCTTGCATATGAATCATCAGAATGTCTGCAATGCGGCTGCTGTCTTGAGATATGTCCGAATTTCTATGCCGGTGGAAAATTCTTCGGGATGTCGGCAGTACCTGTTACCACAAGACTTCTTGCACAGATGAGCAAGGCGGAATATAAGGAGATCTCAAGGCTTTATTCAAAGCATATCTTTTCCGGCTGCGGAAAATCCCTTGCCTGCCGTGACATCTGCCCGAAAAAAATTGACACAGAAAAGCTCCTTGTCAATGCAAATGCTCTTGCAGTTTGGAAAAGAAACGGAAACGCTCACTTCGCTCGCTCAGTGAATAATGAATAACGAATAGTGAATAATATTTACGTAAAGCTGTATACTCCCTCAGTCAGCTTCGCTGAACAGCTCCCTCGGGGAGGGAGCCATTTTTTTCAGCGTAACAAAGCCGCCCATCCTCACACAAAACTTGCCGCCGCCACAAAAGTAAGCGAGCACGCCGCAGGCAGCGCAGCGCACCGAGTGAGTGCAGTAAGCGAGCACGCACACCGCAGGCGGTGGGCAGCGCAGCGTGGACGGGGTGGGGATAAGGAGAGAAGATTTCAAAAGAGGAGAACCTTAAGGGGAGGGGCGTAGACCATCACCTTATGGGTCTTCTCTTTTGTCGTGTCCGCATCCTGCGGACGCCTGCCTTCAACAGCAGCGAATCAGGATTGAACAGCTGCTTATTTTAACCTGAATCCGTGAAACTCATTATTGATTGTTCTGAAAAAACCTGAGATAATGCGTTGTTTTATGCATTTCCGGCGGCAGGCGTGCGCAGCACGCCTGCCGCCTAACTAAAATGAAAACCCGGAAGGTTTAAAAAAACGATTTAATTCAATTTCACGGATTCAGGTTTAAAATAACCACCTCATTCAAGCCTGCTGCTGTTAGCTTTTATTCTTGCAAGACGGCGGTATTCAAGCGGAGTTGTGTGATAGTACTTTTTGAATGCCGCACCGAATTTTGCCTGACTGTAATAGCCGCAAAGCGAGGATATTTCTCCGATATTGCTGGATGAAGCCGTGAGCAGCTTTGCTGCGTTTTCCATTCGTATACGCAGCTGATATTCTCTGAAGCCGCAGCCGTAAACATTGCGGAAATAATTCTTGATCGTGGTTTCGCTCAGACCGTAGTGGTCCGCAAAGACCCTGACAGTCCATTTTTTCCCGAAATCATATGTAAGCCTGTCGTGAACCTCCTGAGCGATCTTTTTCTGAGAGCCTGAGACATAATGAGTCTTGCTTTTTTTCTCACGCTCAAGATCTTTCCCTACGGTATAGGCAAGCTCAGCAACCTTTACAAGAATGACCTCGCTGTCTGCATTGTCAAAGGCATATTTGATGATGTCATCAAGAATACGTGAGGTATGCTCAGATTCGCTGACAAAATACAGCGAATTGATCTGCATTGCATAATCAGGCAGAGCCATTCTTTTGACAGCCTTTTTCAGCGCAGCCATTATTGTATGCTCCCTGATGACCTTGTCAACCTGCATAATGACCTCAACACCAAGGTATTCATCAGCAGTGAACATAAATGAACCGTCATTTCCGTCATTGTAATCCATTGCAGTTTCACCGGCATACAGATTCATTTCCTGATTTTTTTTCGTGAACCGGCAGCCGCCTTTTCTGCAGCAGTTCACACGAAGGTATCTTCCCTCGCTGCGAAGCTCAAGACCGTGATCGGGTATGCTGTCATGGTCAATGCTGTAAATGAACACATACATGCTTTCCGAAAGGAAATATCCTATTATCTTGTTATTCTTTTCGTGAAATGAGTCAGTTATGAATTCGGCGCGTTTTTTTACCGGGTCGTAGATTGCTCCGCTGCGTTCAAAATAATCTGTAAAATTTTTTTTCATAGTATCAATCCTGTTATTCATCCTGATAGGTAATTGTAATTCTGAAATTTTTGATTCTATCTGAAAACTGACTGACAGCTTCTGTCTGTATAGAATTATTTCATTCGTGAAATATTAATTCATTATAACATTATTATTTCCTGAATCCGTGAAACTCATTATTGATTGTTCTGAAAAACCCAGAGATAATGCGTTGTTTTATGCATTTCAGGTTTTTAAGTTGTTCACCCATA